>JAICRQ010000340.1 GCA_025966435.1 Anaerolineales bacterium
GTGCACTCGTTCGCACAAAGCGCGATCGGGCCGCTGTTTTTCGGGTTCATCACATTTACGCTGGTAGCATCCGTCGCCCTGATCATTCATCGCTGGAGCAGTTTAAGGTCTGAAACCGAGATGACCTCCGTGCTCTCGCGCGAGGCTCTATTCCTGTTGAACAATCTGTTGTTCATGAGTATCCTCGTGGTCTGTTTCTGGGGCGTGATCTTCCCCCTGATCTCGGAACTCTTCTCCGGTCAGAAAGTGACCGTGGGCCCTCCATTCTATGAACGAGCCACATCTCCCCTCTTCGGCGCTCTGATGCTATTGATGGGAGTTGCTCCCCTTTCCGCTTGGGGACATTCCACGGTCAAGACTCTCGGTCGTGCGCTGTGGAAACCTGCGATCGCCGCGCTCGCAATCACGATCATACTCTTCTTCACATACACGCAGAATATTGGCGCGTTGATCGGTTTCTTCCTGATCGTGTTTGTCGTTCTCGTGACGGTCTATGAATATTGGCGCGGCGCCTACGCCCGCCAACGCAGCCAGGGTGAGAATGTTTTTGCGGCGTTCTGGAACCTGACCGGGCGCAACCGCAGACGCTACGGCGGATATATTGTTCACATCAGCATGATGCTGATGGCAATTGGAATTCTTGGCATCGAGATATTCCAGGTGGAGACACAGGGAACGCTTAAACAAGGCGAAACCATTTCCCTGGCAAATTACGAGCTCACCTATCGAGAGATCGCGCAGTGGGATGATCTGCCAAGCGGTGTGAACTATCGCCGCGCGGTCCTGGACGTATATGAAAACGGTGAATATCTCGGTCAGCTCGCCCCGCGCATCGATTACTATTACGACTCAGAGCAGAATATGACCATCCCCGGACAGCGATCAACATTCAGGGACGATCTTTACGTGCTGCTGGTGGATTGGGAACCGGTCGGGGCAAGTGGAGCCACGTTCAAGATCTTTGTCAATCCATTGGTCAATTGGCTCTGGCTTGGGAGTTTTTTGTTCCTGGCTGGTATTTTCATCGCAGCCTGGCCGGAAAAGGAACCGGAGCGCGTCGCGGCAACAGCAAGAGCCCGCCTCCCGCAAAAACAAACCAGCGCGGCGGATTAAGTTGGTAATTAGTAAGTAGTAAATCAATGTATAAGCCAAAACTTTTACAAATTACAAATTACCAATTACTGGTTGTGATCCTCCTCGCTCTGGCTATCGCTCTCACCACACGCGCCGTTTCTGCCCAGGGGCCTACTCCCACAGACGACGAGGTAAACCGTGTTGCCAAACAGTTGTACTGCCCGGTTTGCGAAAGCACGCCTTTGGATGCTTGCCCCACCGAAGCGTGCCGCCAGTGGCGTGATTTGATTCGAACCATGCTGGCAGAAGGCAGAAGCGAAGAAGAGATCAAGCAATATTTTGTTGAACATTACGGCGTGCGCGTTTTGGCAGAGCCGCCAAATCGACTCGCAACGTATCTTATACCGGCAATTGCCATTCTTCTGGGCGCCGTCCTGCTTTTCCGTGGCTTCCACATATGGATGAAGCCTTCCGCAACGAGGGCCGCCACGGAGCCCGAACAAACGTCCGCCCCAGATCCGTATATTGCCAGGCTGGAAGAAGAACTGAAGAAACAGAAATAATCCCTCTCCTATCGGGAGGGTTAAAAGGATAAATAGAGAATTCATGACAGAGACATCCATCCCTGCCCCGCGCCGCGGTGTGCCACTCTGGGCACAGATCATCGTCTGGGTGTTCCTGGTTGGTCTGCTGGTGATTGTCGCGCTGGGACTCCAGCGCAGACAGCAGGGCACCGTCCAACCCGGGCAGGTCATTGAAAATTTCACTCTGCCGTTATACAGCGGCTATGAAGTGGATGGTAAAAGCGAAATCCATTTCGCAGACTTGCGCGGCAAAGTCGTTGTGATCAACGTTTGGGCTTCGTGGTGCAAGCCTTGTGAACAGGAAGCTGCAGATCTTCAACAAGCCTGGGCGGAGTATGAACCGAGTGGGCAGGTTGTTTTCCTCGGCGTGGATTATGTGGACACCGAACCGGAAGCACGGGTCTATCTCAAGAAATTCGGTATCACGTATCCAAATGGTCCCGACCTCGCCACACGCATCACACAATACTTTCGCATCACAGGCGTGCCAGAAACTTACTTTGTAGATCAAGACGGTGTTTTGCGGTATGTGAAAATTGGTCCCTTCTCCTCGATTGACGAGATTCGCGCACAGATAGATCCGCTGCTCGAGTAGGGGAACTCATGGAACTGACTGCTATCTTCCTTTCACTTGCCATCCTCATTTTTGTGGCGATTTATCTTTATGCTCCGTTTATGGAACGACGCGCCCGCCGCGTGACCGAAGAGGAACATGAGCTTTCCGCCCTGATGGCAGAACGTGACCGCCTCATCAACGCTCTTCAGGAACTGGATTTCGATTTCAAACTCGGTAAGATTCCCGAAGACGAATATCCCGTCCAGCGCAGGACTCTGCTTCAAAAGGGCGCGGATATTTTGCGAAGGATCGATGTGCTTGCCGCCCCCTCCCCTTCTGGGCGAGCAAATGCGGGACAAGACACAGAAGCGCGTCTCGAACGCGCGATTGCCGCCCGCCGCGCCGACTCGGCCCTTGCAAAGGTCGAGGTAACCGATGACGATCTGGAGGCGATGATCGCGTCACGCCGCAAAACCCGGACCAAAAAGTCTGCCGGCTTTTGCACCAGATGCGGCAAGCCTGTGTTAGTCACAGATCGATTCTGCCCGTCGTGTGGAAAGGCTTTATCGTAAGGGTAATTAACATTGACTAATTACCTTTGGAACTCAGCATGAAATTTAGTCCCTTTATTTTGTTTCTTACCTCCGCGATCACCCTCACCGCCTGTAACTTCACCCTGGCGCAAGATGTTACACCTCCGCCCGGATACGTCCCACCGACGCCCGTCGCAACCCTGGGACCTCTCTTTCCCGCGCAGGCACCCAGCACGGAAAACGGCGCCATCATCTTCGCTGAAAAGTGCGCGCCCTGTCACGGCGTAACCGGCCTGGGGGATGGCGAACAAGGCATTCAACTGGGTGTGACGGTCCCGGCATTCGGGCTGCCCGAGATCGCACGACCAGCATCTCCTGCGCAGTGGTATACGGTGGTCACCCAGGGCAACATGGCACGCTTTATGCCTCCGTTCGTCAGCCTCAGCGACCAGGAACGCTGGGATGTAGTTGCCTACGCCATGACCTTGCACACCTCCGAAGAAGAGATCGCAAGAGGAGAAGAGCTGTTTGAAATCCACTGTGCCAGTTGCTCCACAGATTTCTTCCAGGATCAGGAGAAGATGTCTGCATTGAGCGGCGTGGAACTGGCACGCATCATCCAGCAGGGAAATGAACAGATGCCGGCGTTTGGCGCGACCCTGAGCGAGGAGGAGGTTTGGGCAGTTTCCTCTTATTTGCGAACTCTTTCCTTTGATACATCACCCGTTGTCTCTGCGCCCGTCACTAGCTCCACCCCTGAGTCTGTTACTACGACTCCGGCAGGTACCCCTTTGAGCACAGCCGCAGCGACAGAACCAGCCTCTACGGCAAGCGAATCGACTGCCATTGCCAGAGATGGCTTCGGCACAGTGAGTGGCTCAATTGAAAATAATACAGGAATTGATTTGCCAGCGGACATGAAGGTGATCTTACGCGGCTACGACCATGGCGCCGATCCAAGTACAGGGCCTCAGGAAGTGTTCTCACAGGAGGGGACAGTCGATGCGAACGGATCATTTGTGTTCGAAAACATCGAGATGCCTCTCAATCGTATTTTTCTTGCAGAAGTCAGCTTCGAGGGGATCGAGCTGCAATCCGGATTCGCGATCGCGGAGGAGGGCAGCACAAACTTAACTCTGCCTCCTATTACGCTATATCAAAAGACAGAGGATACCTCTGCCCTTATCATAGATGAGGCGCGCATCTTCTTCGAGTATGGGACAGATGTGGTGCAAGTCTTCAACGTCTATTCATTTCGTAATCCTAGCGATGAAATCATTATTGTGAGGTTCAACGAACGAGGTGAGATTCCCTTCATCAAATCACCCGAAGGCTCCTCGGGGTTTGGCTACGAACCGGTACAGGACAGCGAACCGTTCCAGCAGCTGGAGAATGGCTTTGCCATTCCGCCCAGTGAAAACTCGTATGGACTCGTCGCCTATGCATCTGTGCCCAAGGAAAAAGAGGTTGAATTTTCACAGGACTTTGCGTTACCCGTCACAGCAGTCACAGTGTTTGTGCCCGAGGGAATGACGATCCAGAGCGAAAGGTCAACCGATCTCGGCCTCCAGGCGATTCAGGATTTCAACTTCCAACTTTATGACCTGGGCAGCATAACAGCAGGTGAAACGCTGCGGCTTTCCCTTTCGGGAACTCCAAGAGAAGCAGGTTCCCCGGCAGCCGCTTCCA
>JAICRQ010000086.1 GCA_025966435.1 Anaerolineales bacterium
GAGGACAAGCACAGTGGGAATTCCCGCAGTGGCGCCCAGCGCAATGTCCGTGTAGAGCCGGTCACCAATCATGCACATGAAGGCAATAGGAACGCCAACTCGTTCCGCAGCTTTTTCGACGAATAGAAGATTCGGTTTCCCAACTACAAGATCCGGCTCACGACCCGTGGACGCTTTGACAAAGGCAATCGTTGCTCCAATATCGGGCATATATCCGCTTTCTGTCGGGCAGTTGAAATCTGGATGGGTGGCAATATATGGGATACCTGCCCGGACCATGTCGCAAAGAGTCCATAACTTGTCGTAGGTCAATGTCGTATCAAATCCCAGCACGGCAACATCTGGATGTTCGCGTGTGAGGGTGA
The DNA here is from genome assembly GCA_025966435.1 of Anaerolineales bacterium. Classification (GTDB taxonomy): domain Bacteria; phylum Chloroflexota; class Anaerolineae; order Anaerolineales; family Villigracilaceae; genus Defluviilinea. The sequence goes on from JAICRQ010000086.1 coordinate 366, forward strand.
AACCAGAATTGAAAAAGTCCTTTTCGAGGGCGGGTGTCCCTACCAGATACACGCGTGCCTCAGGCGTTTCACTCTGGATGTGCATGGCTGTTGCTTCCCCCGAGGTAAATACTTTCTCACGCGCGATCGGCAGCCCCAGACGTGCAATCTTTTCTACATACTGCTGGCTGTCCTTGGATGAATTATTGGTGAGGAACAGAAATTCACACTCCTGCTGACGCAAGACATCGATAAACCTTAGCGCCCCTTCCAGGAGTTGCTCTCCCAGATAAAACGTTCCATCCATATCCAATAAGAAACAGCGTACTTGCTTGAGAGAGTCATTTTTCATGGTGATGCCTTAGACGCCGCGTCGAGCCGTTTCCTCGAACACAGGCAGGAGAGCAAAATAAGTTTGCCGGTACCGTTCGTATGCCTCTGTGTAAACAGGTTGCGCAGAGGGATTTGGGTCGATCCGTTCACGGATACGAATGATGTGTTCACCGGCTTCTGAAAGAGAAGCATAGGCTCCAACCCCGACCAGCGCGAGAAAGGTTGCACCCAGAGCTGTTGTTTCGGTCACCTCGGGCACACCCACTTGCAGTCCGGTCACATCCGCCTTGATCTGATTCCAGAGCCGGCTTTTCGCGCCTCCTCCCACAACGCGTAATTCGCGCAGATCCAAGCCGGATGCCTGCATTTGCGTGGTGATATCACGCACGGCAAACGCGGACCCCTCCAACAAGGCTCGAACAAAATGTGCGCGGGTGTGCGCCAGAGTAAAACCGGTAAAGGTCCCGCGCGCCGCTTCGTTCCATGTGGGAGCAAGGGCACCCATGAGACTGGGTAAAAAGGTCAAGCCTTGCGCGCCCGGGGGAATAGGGGATGCTTCCTCATCCAAGGACGAGTAGGTCTGACCTTCCGCAAACTGGTCGCGCCACCAGCGATAATTCCCGCCGGAGACAAAGCCCGGATTTTCCAGCAGCCAGAGCTCAGGGTCGGCATGGCAGTGTGTTTCCACGAGACGGCTGGAGTCAAAAATCAATTCCCGGCTGGCAGCGCAAACGGGTTCTGCCGTCCCGACAATGTCTGCAACCAGACCCGGTCCTGTAATCCCTGCGCCCAGGCAAGCTGCGTGCTCGTCGCCACATCCGATCGTAACCATTGTATTGGTACTCAAGCCGACTTGCTCGGCGATCTCTGGACGGAGCCTTCCCAATGCTGTTGTCGCGGCTCCTAACGGCGCCATTTTATGCAGGTCAATCTGGAAGGCTTCCCCCATTGAGCCGGACCAGGTTTTTGTGCGCACGTCGAGTAACAACGTGGACGAGGCATTTGAGTAATCGACAGCCAGCTCACCTGTCAGATAATAGGCTAAATAACTACCGGGCAGAAGAAAATATTTGGCTCTATGGTAAATTTCTGGCTGCTGCTCTGCCAGCCAGCGGATCTTGGGTGCGACGTGTGAGGCGTCCAGGTTGAGACCTGTCAGATGAAAGACCTGTTCACTGCCGAGGCTTTGTCGCACGGGCTCACATTGAGCCGCAGCGCGCCTGTCCATCCAGATGATGGCAGATCGCAAAGGATAACCATTTTCATCAATGGGAATTACGCCGTCTACCTGCGTGGCGAGGCTCAGAGCCCGGACATGTTCGGCTGTGACACCGCTCGCGGAAAGCAACTTCCGGACAGTAAGGCTCAGAGCATTTACCCAACATTCTACCGGCTGCTCTGCCCAGAGCGGCTGAGGATAATCCATTGGATATCCTTCATAGGCTTCACAGACCAGCTTGCCCTCCAGAGAAAGCAAGATCCCCATGGTTCCCTGCGAGCCTACATCGCAACCAATTACATAATCCATGAAAGGATACTACTGCTCCTGCAGCCAATTGCACACTGCCAGCACGTTCTCCTCAAATGAACCGTCCGGCACAAACTGCCTGTCGAAGAAGGCAGAGCCAATTGTGAATCCCCAGGCGCCTGAAGCCCATACGTCGTTGATGCGTTCAAAGGACGCAATACTGCCTGCCGAGATGACCGGTATCTTTGTAGACTGCACGACTTGCGCTAAGAGGTGGGACGCGTCCCCCTTATAACGGTACGTCAACAAGTCCAAACCATGCACACCGTGTTGCTCGAGCTCACAGGCATGAGAGACAATCTCATCAATGGTTCCATCAAGAATGCTCGGGTGGCTATGGACATGACCGGGAAACGGATAATAATGAACAGGCTTGTCCTTCAGGTAAGCCCCAATAGAAGGATAGAACACCGTGCCCATTAAGATGTCAAAACCCAGATCGACAGCCAGACGTGCGCCTTCCAGGCCCGCTTCTTCAGAAAGACTCACCACTTCCAGGTAGGTGGTTTTTCCGGCGTCTTTCATCGCTTTGACTACCGGCTTCATTTCTTCCGGCGAAAGTCCCACATCTTTAAAACCCCAATGCGCGATGGGGCATTCTTTGGTGCGCTCAAATAATTCCAGCGCATCTCGAACGGTTTGATCGTGGTGAGTGAGCATGACTATCAATTCGGGTTTGGCGTTTTGGGAGTGCATAGGTTAATTCCCTTTATCAAAGATTTTTACTAGCCTGAGTCCACAAGGCTTCCTGATCCCATTGTAAAAACACAAACATATCGCCCAAGGTAAAGCGATGACGGATGAGCGGCGCATTTTTGAAAGCGAATTCTACTTCTGCTTCTGCCGGGGCAGGCGTTAAGTCCTCGAAGCGCGCGGGTGATGAGATGGCGTTTAAGATGCGCGCAGTCACATCGGGCGGCTTGGCTAAAGTACGCAGCCGGTCGCGGATAGCCGGCCAGTCGCGCAGCGCTTCTTCAAAGTCAGCGCGATGCGCGTGCCAGGACTCCAATTTGATTTTATAGTCCGACCAGCACTCGGCGGCAACGCGCCCGGATGGGTCCAGAGATCGGAAGGCTTCGTCGATGCGGGCGCGCATCTGCGCCTCGGTTGGATAGCAGCGTTCCAGGTTGATCTCGGCCGGCTCAAACTCATCGAAAAAGATTTGATAAGCATTCGTCGTGAGCAGTGTTGCCAGTGCCACCTGCGTCCCATGTTGCGCCAGTGGACGCGGCGTTCGTTCGGCAATGAGATCCAGCACATGGGAGATCACATGCTCATACCCGGAAAGAGGAGCTGTGGCATGAGAAAGGGACATGGCGATCCCCGCCAGCGCAATCAGCTTTGCCAGGACACTTGTACTTTCGAGCGTACCCGCTTTGATTCCCTCCGCGTTTTCCAGAAATATCTCGTCCAGCGGACCCATGAGCGTTTGGGCAAACTCTGAATAGGTGGAGTCCATACCGAGGCGATGAGCCAGCCACCAGTCCGCGTAGCTCCCAAACGCGGCAAGTAAATCGCCGACGCCCGCGACCGTCATAGCCTGTGGCGCATCGCGCAGAGTCTTTAAATCGCAGACCAGCACATCCGGATAACGAGAGGGAAGCGTGCGCTTGACGCCGTCTACAAAGGTCGGAGCCATGTTGGAGGTGTAAGCACTCACACTGTTCGCCGTTTGATAGACGACAAACGGCAACGAAGATATTTGCTGCTCCTGCTGATACACATGACAGGCATGCTTTGCAATGTCAGTTACAGTGCCGGAGCCAATCGACAGCACGGCTGAATTTGGTTGCAATCGGGCTTTGACGCAATTGATCTGCGAGAAATCGGTGTGGACCTGCCCGGTCGAGTCCGGTTCCAGCCAGATTACCTCTGGCTGCCATCCAGCACTTTTGAGAACATCCAGTACAAGCGGCTTGAGCTCCTTCCCTTCGCGTGCCATGGGGGTACGATCCATCACCACCGACAGTTGCTTATCAGGCGTGACCCCAGCCAGCGCAAGCAAGCCTGGTAGGCGTGCCAGGGCGTCTGGTTCAAAGACCATGGCGCGGATGGGAAGCTCCTCCCCGGACGGATAGCCAGGGATGCCGCGAATGTCCGCTTTGAAGCGGTCAATATCTTGAGGATCAAACTGCAACGTCATGTAACACCTTATTGAGAACATCCGGGCGGTTGGTCATAATCCCGGATACACCGAGTTGAATCATCCGTTCCAGATCCGCTGGTTCATCCGGGTCCCACGCCCACAAAGCCAGCCCGGTGAGTTGACATTCCCGCACAATCTCTGGCGTTAGAAATCGAAAATCATAACAGAGCGAGTTAGCTCCTGCGCGCAATGCCTGGGCGCAGATCTCTCGCGGAGAAAGGCTTCCATCCTGAGGAGAGGGATCGAGCATCGTAGATACTTCGGGATTAATAGCTTTTGCTCGCAACAGCGCCTTCGGTGAAAAAGAAGTGACGATTGCACGGCTCAGAAAAGCAGTGCTTTCCAACGTCCGGATAACCGCTTCGGCAAGCGCCATTTCCTCATCCTCCGTCGAACTTTTAAGTTCCACACACAAACGCGTATTCGTCTGGCGTGCCAGTTCGATCACTTCTTCCAGCAGGGGAATTTTTTCGCCCTGACCGGCATCGAACTTGCGGATTTCCTGCAAATTGTGATCATTGACATTCCCATGTCCGTTGGTGGTGCGTTCCAGTGTAAGGTCATGCATCACGATCAGGTGCGCGTCTGCTGTGCAGCGAACATCGAATTCCAGCATATCCAGGCCCTGTTCGATCGCCTTTCGAAATGCCAGAAGGGTATTCTCTGGATATTGTGCTGACGCGCCACGATGGGCAGCACGAACAATCGAATTACAACTCATAATCAACCTTTTAATCCCGTCAGCATGATGCCGCGAATAATATAGCGTTGGAGAAATAGAAAGAGAATCATGATGGGCAAGATTGCAATGGCAGAGGTTGCCAGCGCAACGCCTGTAAAGATTCCCTGTGACCGGCCGGCAATTGCCAATCCGAACGTGATCGTATACAGGTCTCGATCTGAGATGACAAGCAAGGGCCAGAGTACATCATTCCAGCGCCATAACGCACTCAAGACAGTCAGGGCTGCCAGGGCAGGTCCGCATAAGGGCAGGATAATTCGAGCATATATCGTCCATTCGTTCGCGCCGTCCACCCGCGCGGCGTCAATTAATTCATCGGGAATGGCACTGATATATTGCCGCATGAGGAACGTGCCAAAACCGCCTGAGATAAACGGCAGGATCAATGCCGCGTAGCTGTCACTCAGATGTAACTGGCGCATCAACTGATACATCGGAATCATCCGAACCTCAAACGGGATCATGAGGGTGGTAAGCAAAATGATAAAAAGGACAGACTTGCCGACGAAGCGACCTTTGGCGAACGCATAGCCTGTGAGGGAACTGAAGAAGAGGTATCCCAGCGTAGTGAGAGCCGTTACAACCAGGCTGTTGAAGTAATAGCGCACCAGCGGCAAGTTCGTAATGGCGACTTTGTAATTAAAGACACTCGGATCGGCGGGCCAAAAGGTGGGAATGCGAGGCATGGCGATATTGGCAGAGCGCGAAAAGGAAGTCGCCAGCATCCATTCAAAGGGCGCAATCATTACGATGGCTCCAATCACCATGATGATAAAGATAATGACCTGCTGTAATCGCTGGAAATTACGCTGCGATGCCAGCCAGCCACGAATGGCTGTAACGGGTCGCGCAGAGGAGACACTCTCAGAGGTAGCCATACTCATCCTCCTGATTGACTGGAAAACTCCCGCTGCAGAAAGGAGCGGAAATTGATCATTGTAAGGAGAAGAACAACAACGAATAAAATCACCGCGGCTGACGAGGCGAGGTTGAAGTCATTGCTCTCGAACGCGGTTTGATAGATATACATGACGATCGTCTGCAGGGAGCGCGCCGGCGTACCCGCGGGACCGCCCAGCATCCACAGGTCGCTAAAGCGCGACATGGCTTCAATGGTCCCGGTAATATAGAGAAAAACGAAGGTTGGGCGCATGCTGGGGAGCGTGATCAACCACCAGGTCTGTAGCGGTCCGGCGCCATCCACAACGGCTGCATCGTAGAGCTCCGCCGGGACGGCTTGTAACCCCGCCTGGAAGATCAGCATGTAATAGCCCAACGCCACCCACACGGCAAGGATGGTGACCGCGGCGCGCGAACCTGTCAGCACATAACGTGGCTCCGCCAGCCAAAGCGGAAGTGGCTCCACGCCAAGCTGGCGCAATAAACCGTTGACCAATCCCCAGTTTGGCTGGAAGACATAACTGAAGACCAGAGCAACAGCCACCGTGGACGTGATTTGAGGCAAAAAATAGATCGCTTTGAACAGGTTGGGCCACACCCGCAGATTATTGAGCAGCGATGCCATCACAAAACCAAGCGGGATAATGATCAGGAGGAAGAGAATGCCCAGGAACGCCGTATTCACCAGCGCTGCCAGAAAGACCTGGTTGCCAAGCAGGCGCAGATAATGTAACGCTCCGACAAATTCCTGGCGTGTGGCGACCTCCTGGAAAAAACTCAGCCGGAAGGTTTCTAGGGTCGGATAGGCGACAAAGAGTCCGAATAAAATAAACGTCGGAGCTACAAAGACATACCAGATGAGGCTTTTACGAAGTTTTCGTACCATATCTTCCTCATGATGGACTGCGCACCGGCGGCTCACCATACCGCCAGCGCGCAGTCCGTAAGTAGAGGCACTTAGGGGGTTGGCGTCGCTACCTGCTGTGCCAGCCAGTCTTCTGTTTCTTTCTGAGCCTGTTCAAGCGCTTGTTTAGGTGTCATAGTTCCCGCAATCGCCGCTTCAATGGCTGCCTGCAGCGAGAACCGAGGCTGCGAGGATGCCCACGGATAGCGGATCTCGGCAAAGGCGTTTTGATTCAGGATGGCATCCGCATCAACCAGCGCGGCTAACTCCGGGATTGCCTCGGCAGCGCCATCGATCACAGGCAAATTGCCGCCCGAGTCGAAGTTATACTTTTGGGATTCGGGGCTCATGGTCAGCCACTTCATCACTTCCCAGGCGGCTTCCTTGTTCGGGCAGCTGGCAGCCATCGCGACCGGGTCGGCGATGAACAGACCACCCTTGCCATCCGGTCCCTGCAGGTTGTAGGTAGTGCGGAAGCGCTCATTCAGTTTTGGATCGTTGACGAACGGGGTGAGGTAATAACCGGTCTCGCCTTCCGGGATGATCGCCACGACGTTCTGATCGGTCAGGAAGCCTTCCGGCATTGCCTCTGCCGCCAGAGCTCCGGGAGGAGCATACTGGGACATCATCACTAACCATTCCAATGCCTGCAGATATTCAGGCGTGTCCCAGTTGACAGTCCATGTTCCATCGTCATTGACTTCGCCCCAGGTCGCGCCTAAAGCATGAGCGATCGCCTGGAACTGCCAGTTGATATATTTGCCTTGGTACCAGTAGCCATAGTTTTGTTCACCGGTGACCGGGTTGATGCCGGTCATGGCTTTTGCTTTTTCTTCGATCTCATCCAGTGTAGGATGCTGGCTTAGCGGTTCCACCCCCCATTGCTCAAAGAGCACGGCATCGTAGTGAATGACGCGATTGCCGCCGCTGTACGGCAGCGCCCACTGGTTATCCGGATTTCCCGGTCCCCAGCCGCGCCACTGCTCGAGATAATCGCCGGGCCACACGTCTTCGAAGGTAGGATCGTTGGCGATCCATGGATCGAGGTTCTCGAGGTAGCCGCGGCGCCCGTACTGGAACGCACCTGGCATCAGATAGATACAGGCTTCCTGCGCCTGAATCATGGACTCGGTCTTGGGTCCGTAGCCGGTTGCCCCCGAGCCCCACGGGATATTCGTGATCTGCATATCAATGCTTGGATAGGCGGTCTCGAACATGGTCTCAAGCTGTTGGATGCCAGGGATGTTCTTTCCAGTCACCGGATCGATACTGTCTTCATCCGGTTTGCCGATGAGCAAGACGTTTACCTCTCCGGAGACAGGCGGCGCCTCGGCGGTCACGAGCACTTCGACCTGCTGTGTCTGCACTATGATTTGCGTCTCCACCACGGTTTGTGGGGTAGCTGGGGCAGAGGGGGCACAGCTGGCTAACACGATACTACAGAGAACTGCCCAGACAAACGCGCCTCGAATTTGCGATTTCATGCTTACTCCTCCATTTCTTATAGGTAAAGAGAGACAGGAACAACAATCGATTCAGCAGCTTGTTTGCGGAGCCAGCATCTCCTTTTCATACGTGTGGCACAGCAACCGCGTTGGTGTGTCATATTGTTTCTCTGCTACAAATAGGTTGAGCTGGAACAGGTCTTCCAGAGGTGTAAGGTGGGCCAAGCCTGTCACCTCGACGAAGCTGTTCCGGTTTCTTATCTAGAGAGACTCAATCACACTTTGACTGAGGAGCTCGAGTCTCTCTCCTTAAGCTCTGACCGGGGCTAACAGTCCTGCATTTTGGAGTGCGCCTCGAATCGTGTCACGCTCAGAATCCGAGATCGAGAGAAGCGGCGGGCGGACTGTAGTATTTTCCAACACATCTAACATCTTCAGGGCTTCTTTTGTACGCGCCCGGTAATCGGTGACAGGAGGCGCAAAGATGATATCTGCCAGGGGTTGGAGACGAGCACCCAGCTCTCGTGCTTCCGCAATGTCGCCACGCTGTATCGCAGCCAGCATGTTCACCTGTTCTCTGGTTCCCAGGGTACTGAACCCGAGCAGGGCGCCTTCCGCGCCAAGAATGAAACTCTCGTAGATGAAATTGTCATTGCCGGTGAGGAAGGTAATTTTTCGGCTGGCTGATTCCAATGCGGCTTTGACCTGCAGGAAACGCATGGCATCGAACGAGGCTTCTTTAATGGCTGCCACTGAGGGGATGGTAATCAGCTTATGAAGGATTTTTGTGGTGTAGAGCACGCCTCCCAGGGCAGGCTGGAGCTGGAAGAGAATGAGGGGGAGGTCTACGGCTTCGGCGATCGCGGCGTGATAACGGTATGGGACTTCGGGGTTCAGAGGATGACCCAAAAACGCCGAGATGGGAAAGACGAGGAGCGCGTCCGCTCCGGCGGACTGTGCCGCGCGCCCATTGGCGATTCCCTGCGCTGTGGAAGGTCCCGCCACACCAGCTACCACTTTGCATTTGCCAGCCACTGCCTCGGCAACGGTTTCCAACGTCTGGCGTTTTTCATCCGGCGTCAGATGTGGACCCTCTCCGGTGTCCACGTTGACCGCCAGGGCGACAGGTCCCTGGTCTGCCAGCCAGGCGGCATATCGTTTCAGCGCCAAGAGATCTAACTTTCCTTCGCTGGTCATGGGCGTCACAATGGCAGGGATAATTCCGCGTAGGTCAATCTCTTGCATCCTTAGCTCCTTTCAGGAAATCGTGATCGTTCTTTTTTCAGTGGCTGCTTGATAGATCGCCAACACAATAGCCAATACCCGGCGGGCAGCATGAGCATCAATAGGAACGCATTGCTTCAACTGCACAGCTCGAGCAAAATCCTCTATAGCTTGCTGATAAACGGAGACTGAGTCAGTGGGAATTGTATGCC
>JAICRQ010000071.1 GCA_025966435.1 Anaerolineales bacterium
TATGCAATGCCGGTTACTTAAACGAATCAATAGATTTCAAAATTCCTCATTCTGTCCGCATCTGCTGTAGGATGAAACGCTTGTTGAATCTTAAGGAGTATCCCATGCGTAAGTTACTGAGTGTGCTCGCGGTGAGCCTGACCGCGATAGCACTGGTAGTGGGGACTGCGCCCATCTCGTCCAGCGCAGCCAGTCACCGCGAAGCACCGCTTATTTCCATGGACCCCACCGCGGACATCACAGATTTCTTTATGTTTCGCAGTTACGAAACCGACCGAGAGGATTACATTGTGCTGATCATGGATGTCATCCCTGGCGAAGAGCCGAGTGCCGGCCCGAACTACTATAATTTCGATCCCAGCGTACTATACAGCATTAATATCGATAACGATCAGGATGGTAACGCCGATGATGTCCGCTTTGAATTTGAGTTCAAGACGGAAATCCGCGGTGTCGTCAGCCAGCTGGATCTGTTTCTATCCTATGTGGCACTCCCACCCATCACTTCTTTGAATGGTCCGGGGTCAGAGGGTCTTGGTCTGCGCCAGACGTATACGGTGACCATGGTACGCGGCAATCAACGCAGGGTGATTGCGCGCGACCTGATTGTGGTGCCATCCAATGTAGGACCGCGCACGATGCCGGATTATGAATCGCTCGTCCAACAGGGGATATATGAGCTGGACGATGATGGACGTGTGTTTGCGGGTCAGCGAGACGATCCATTCTATATAGACCTGGGCGCCATCTTCGACACGCTCAACCTGCGCAACCCAGGTGTGGATATGCTCTCGGGTTTTAATGTGCATAGCATTGCACTGGAAGTGCCGGCCTCCTGGCTGACGGAAGATGAAGAGGGACCCGGCGAGACTGAATCACCCGTCCTGGGTGGCTATGCAAGTACATCCCGTCGCAGCACAACTGTCTTGCGAGAAGATGATGGTCGCCGCGAGACCCGCGGGAATTGGGTGCAGGTGCAGCGCCTCGCCAACCCGCTGGTGAATGAGGTCATCATTGGGACAGAGGACAAGGATCGTTGGAATTCTCTGGACCCGTCACAAGAGCGACGATTCTTGAAGTACTATCTAAACCCGCGTTTGGTGACAGCATTGGAGGCAGTGTTCGGTGCGGATGCTGAACCGTTGGTGGACCTGCGGGACGTTTTCCTGACGTATACGCCTGGTCGCTATAACCGGCTTTCTGAGCTACTGCGCTTGGACGTTAGCGTGGAGCCAGTACCACTGGCATCTCAAAGTCCCCTCACGATTTTGGCAGGCGATAATGCAGGCTGGCCCAACGGTCGCCGTCCGATCGACGATGTGACCGATGTGGCGATCCGTGTCGTGGGTGGACCGAACTTTGCGACGGCAGGCGACAATGTCAACGCAAACGATCTGCCTTTATTGGATGTGTTCCCCTTCCTACCGACGCCCTGGGATGGGTTGAATCGCATCCATCAAAATCCGACCGGCGCGACACCTCCTCCTTCACCCACCCCGATTGTTACCGGGACCGTAACAGGCACACCTGGGACACCCACCGGCACACAAACGGGAACCATGTCGGTTACAGTACCACCGAGTGTCACGGGGACTGCCACAGCGACTGTAACACGGACTACAACACCCACCGGAACACCTACAAGCACGCCACCTCTCATCGTAACTCAAACCGAGCTTCTACCGGATCTAGCAATCGAAACGGTGAAGATTGAATTAGAGGTCATTGGTTGCTTCTCTCCGGGAAGTGTTATGGGTGTGCGAGTCTTCTTCGATAACATTGGTGCTGCAGCTTCAAGTAGCTTTGTGGTCAATGTTAATGGCGCAACGCAGACCGTTAGCGCGTTGCCTGCCAATGCTGGGGGAGCTGTATTCTTCGCTAGTGCTGGTAATCCGGTGACAGTTACTCTTGATTCCACCGGCCTGGTGACAGAAAGCAACGAGGCCAATAATACATTCTCAGGAATGGTGCCTGTACCAACGGCACCGCTGCCCTGTACACCGACCTTCACACCTGCGCCTTAATCGAACTAGAGAATGTGGGTTGGGATGAGAGAATTTCCATCCCAACCCACACGCTACTAGGTGATTCTTAAATGGAGTAAGAAAAACATGATGCAAACGTTCTCGCAAAACCGATGGTTCAATCGTGTTGTTCTTCTGGCGTTTATGACGGCACTGATTATTTTTGCCTCGTGGAGGCTGGCATCCACTCAAGACATCTCCTCCCGCCTACAGGATGTCTATGCTTACTTGGCTGATTCGTCCTCACGAATGAATGCTTCCACAGATACGCTGATCAAGAACTTGCAGGAGCGGCTGCATGCGAATCCGGAAGACTGGCAGTCCTATAGCCTGCTGGGCTTGGCGTACCTGCAGAAGGCACGCGAGACCGGTGACCCCACCTACTATCGAAAGACTGAGGAATCGTTGGAGCTGGCGCTCACCATGCAGCCGCGTGATTACGCATCCATCAGTGCCAAGGGTGCCCTGGCGCTGGCACGGCACGATTTTCATTCTGCATTGGACTGGGGAATGAAGGCTAGAGAGGTTAATCCTGACCGTACGTATGCCTATGGTGTTATTGCAGATGCCCAAATCGAGTTGGGACGTTATGAAGAAGCTGTCCAAACCCTGCAAACCATGGTGGACCTGCGCCCGGATATGAGTTCCTATTCGCGGATTTCGTATATGCGCGAATTGCATGGCGATACGGATGGGGCGCTGGAGATGATGCAACTCGCTGTGGATAGCGGCACACCCAATTCGGAAAATACCGCCTGGGTACGGACGCAGTTAGCCAATCTCTATTTCAACAGTGGCGATCTGGAGCAAGCCGAACTTGAGTACCGGCTCGCACTTCAGAACCGGCCTGAGTATGTGTATGCTCTCGTCGGGCTGGGACGCGTCCGCGCTGCGCAAGGCAATGTGGAGGAAGCAATCAACTACTTGAATCGAGCTGTGGCGATCATGCCCCTGCCTGAGTTTGTCATTACACTTGGTGATCTGTATAAGGCGGCTGGTCAACATGCGGCAGCATCTCAACAGTATGAGCTGGTCGCCGTGATTGAAACTCTGCATCGTGCCAATGGTGTGGATATGGATATGGAGATCGCCCTGTTCAATGCCGACCACGATAAGAACCTGACTGAAACTGTTGCCTTGGCGCGCAAGGCATATGAAAATCGTCCAAGCATCCACGGCGCGGATACCCTTGCCTGGGCGTTGTATAAGATTGGCAATTATGAACAAGCACAAACCTATGCTGAAGAGGCTTTGCGATTGGGGACAAAAGATTCCTTGAAATTATTCCACGCAGGGATGATCGCTCTCAAACTAGGCAATGAAATACAAGCACGAGAGTACCTTGAAGAAGCGCTTGCGATTAACCCATATTTTTCGATTTTGTACGCTGAAGAAGCAAGAAAAACGGTTGAGATATTACAAAAATAAAAGTTCGTCGAGGTATTCATGAAAAAATATCGTCATTTGCTTACCATGTTTTCCATTCTGCTCGTTTGTTTTACCTTCGTCCCGGTTGCCTTTGCGCACCCGCTGGGTAACTTTACGGTCAATCACTATGCGGGCTTACACATCACCCGCGAAAAGATCACGATCGATTACGTGATGGACCTGGCAGAGATCCCCGCGTTCCAGGAGGTCGAGCTGCTCGACGCGAATGGGAACCGTCAACCGGATTCCGATGAGGCAAAGGGCTATCACGCGGTACGCTGCGCCTCGCTCCAGCCCAATCTGAACCTGAGCGTAAACGGAAAGGCATCTGTCCTTTCGCTGGTCTCCTCTTCCGTTGAATTTCCTGCCGGTGTGGGCGGCTTGCTCACGATGCGGTTGACTTGCGCGTTTGAGGCTCCGATCCAATCCACACAGGACTCCCTTGCCTTATCTTTCCAAAACAATGTGTGGGCGGACCGGTTGGGCTGGCAGGAGATTGTCGTCATTCCCGATGGGGTAACCGTGCAGGGAGAATATTCTTCCACCAGCCTGAGCAACCGCCTGACGAGCTACCCGGAAGACCTGCTCACCAGTCCGCTCGAACAACGGACGATCGAACTGGAGATTATACCCCTTGGGCTTTCGGGTCAAAACGAGCCGTCTGTGCCGGTCCAGCAGGGGAGCTCGTCAACCCGCGATGATGCCTTTACGCGCTTGATCCTGGTAGAAGAGCTCACGCCTCCAACTTTGTTATTAGCATTGGCTGTTTCTTTTATCTGGGGCGCTGCGCACGCGATGACGCCCGGTCACGGCAAGACGATTGTGGGCGCGTATCTGGTTGGGTCGCGCGGCACGATGAAGCATGCGCTGTATCTCGGTCTGACAACGACGATCACGCATACGCTGGGCGTATTTGCACTGGGACTGGTCACGCTGTTTGCCGCGCAATACATCGTGCCGGAGACGTTGTATCCCTGGATGAGTTTGCTCTCAGGTTTATTCGTCGTCGGGATCGGGATGAATCTTCTGGTCAGCCGGTTTAAGTCTTCTGGGATTGCACTCCCCAGGATTGAATCGAATGTAAAGAAGCCTGTTCTTTCGCCTGTATTGGAGCATAGCCATGCTGCTCGATCTGGACACTTGCATAAATATGTACTGAACACTTCGCGTGAGCATCTCCACATTCATGATCACGACCACCCTCATGTCCACAGCCATCGTGATCACGATCATGGTCATGGGGATCATTCGCATACGCCTCCTGAACAAATCACGTGGCGCAGTCTGCTGGCGCTGGGCGTTTCGGGCGGATTAATTCCCTGTCCATCGGCGCTGGTGGTATTGCTCGGCGCGATCGCATTGAACAAGATCGGCTTCGGGTTGATATTAGTTCTGGCGTTCAGCCTGGGATTGGCTGCCACACTGACCGCGATCGGGATGCTGTTCATCTATGCCGGACGATTATTCGAGCGTTTCCCATCACAGGGTCGAGTTATCCGATTACTTCCTGTGTTGAGCGCACTGTTCGTTTCTGTGATCGGCGCGGCGATTATTTGGAAGGCGTTGGGGGAGATGGGTGTTGTTTGATAAAACGATGTTAGATAAATAATAAAGGGTCGGGTGATTACCCGACCCTTTGTGTTTATTCTTTGATAAACGTTCCGTTGCGTAATTCGTGCAGGGTCTGTTGGATCTCTTCCAGAGTGTTCATCACGAAGGGACCGTAGGGTACGATTGGTTCCTTGAACGGCGCGCCCGCCATCAACATAAAGCGGACTGAGCCGTTCTCGGTCTTGACGGTGATGTGGTCGCCATCGGCAAACCTCACCATTTTCACGGCGTTCACGGTCTCGCCGGAAAATACGCCTTCGCCTTCGAAGACGTACGCGATGAGGGTATGTCCGACAGGGATGGGGAACTGCCATTCAGTACCGGGAGCCCGCTCCACGTCCATATAGAGCGGGGAAGCGGAGATGTCCGTGACGGGACCGGTGACGCCATTCACCTTGCCTGCAACGACGCGGATTCGAATCCCATCCTTTTCGTATGTGGGAATTATGGCGGCAGTCACCTCCTGATAGCGCGGCGCAGCCATCTTCAAGTGTGATGGCAGATTGACCCAGAGCTGGAAACCATAGATGTTCCCGCTGGGACCGCGGCGCGGCATTTCCTCGTGCAGGATGCCGCGCCCCGAGCTCATCCACTGCACGTCGCCGGGACCGATGAGCCCCTGGTTGCCGAGGCTGTCGCGATGGTGCGTGGCGCCTTCGAGCATGTAGGTGACGGTCTCGATGCCGCGGTGCGGGTGATAGGGAAATCCGCGCAACGGACCCTCAAGCGGATCATTGAAAGCAAAGTGATCGAAGAGCAGGAAGGGATCGTATTCGTTACTGACGCGCGGCGCAATCGAGCGGCGTAGCTTCACGCCCGCCCCTTCGATGGCGATCTGCGGTTCGATGATTTTGGAGACGGTTCTAAGATTGTTCATGTCGTGTAGATGAGGCAAGATAGAGAGGTATTACGTTTTCTCATATCAGCGGGCGCCAGCGTTCAACAGAATCTCGACCATCTGCCGATAGCTGCGTTGCTGCGCATGGGCGAGAGGTGTGACTCCGTTGCCGTCCGCCAGATTCACGTCCGCGCCTGCCTCGACGAGCAGACGCACGACCTCGGTATGGCGCGGACCGCCGTCGCCCAGGATGATGGCTTCCAGCAACGCGGTCCAGCCCAGGTTGTTGACGTGATCGATATTGATATCCGTTTTCAGCAGTTCCTGAATGATCTCAACGTGGCCGCGGTCTGCGGCGCGGATCAAGCCTGTGCCGTTGTAACTATCCTTACTATGCACATCTGCCCCGGCTTGTAATGTGTGTTGCAGCAGCTCCAGATACCCATCGGAAGTCGCGATCAGGTAGGCGCTTTGTTTTGTGTTGTCCTGCAGGTTGACATCCGCGCCCGCCGCGATCAAGGCATCGACGATCGGCAGGTCATTGCGGTATGCCGCTGCAATCAACGCCGTTATGCCTCTTTCATCCTGCACATGGACGCTTGCGCCCTGTGACAGTAACTGCCGGACCTTTTCGATGTCTCCCTGCTCCGCAGCAAGGATCAATCCCAGGTCTCGTGCCTGCGCGGCGGTGAGCAGGATCTGCTCGATCTCCCTGAAACCACGCGCCCGCGCGTGTTCGAGGGGTGTGATGCCGTCATTGTCGGGTATGTTGATATTCGCGCCATGATCCACCAGCATCTGCACAATCTGCTGGTGTCTTTCCCCGCCATCGCTCAGAATGATCGCTTCCAACAGGGCGGTCCAACCCAGGTTGTTGACGTGATTGACGTCCACATCCGTATGTGTAAGCAACTCGCGGACGATCTCTACATGACCGCGCTCGGCGGCGGGAATCAGCGCCGTACCGCCGAAGCGATTCGTGAGCTTCGTATCTGCACCTGCCGCGATCGTGAGCTTCAAAATATCCAGCAGACCCTCTGCACCGGCGTACAGGAACGGGTTATCCATGCGGTTATCGCGGATGTTGATATCTGCTCCCGCTTCGATCAGCGCGAGCACGGTGTCCACACGATTGCCGTGCGTGGCAGCCATCACCGCCGTGCGGCCCAGTTCGTCGCGCCCATTGATATCGGCGCCTTCCTGGAGGAGTCTCTGGACAGTGGGTGTGTCGCCCGCATTGGCAGCGTGGACGAGGTTTTGAGTCATTGCTTGTTTCTCCGAGGCGGATAAGGCAGGTGTCAGGGTTGGCGGTATTATAGTTATAGTTGCCGGCGTTTCCTGTGAAGGGCTCACTGGTGTTGCTGTGGCGGGTGTCGGCAGGCTGGTTTCCGTTGGCAGAGCAGCGGTCGCCGTACTGCAACCAGCCAGCCATAAGAAGGAGAAAATAAACCACGGGACAACCCGGGGTGATCCTGTCCACCTGCCCAGGTTTGTTTGAGGATGTTTCATGGAGAGCAGACGAGACGGGTGGGGAAAGTATTACGGCGAAAATAGATGTACCCATGCTTATGATAAAATGACATACCCTTCTAACCTGGCAAATTCCCTCTCTCAAATGAAAGCTCCCACAACTGAAATTCTGATCTTAATCCTGCTCATTCTCACCAACGGATTTTTTTCCCTGGCAGAGATGGCAATCGTTTCAGCGCGCAAGGTAAGGCTGCAACAGAGGGCGGAGGATGGCAGTAAGGGCGCAGAGACAGCGCTTGTCCTTGCGCGGCAACCCACTCGTTTTCTTTCCACTGTGCAAACCGGAATCACTCTGATCGGCATCTTGAGCGGCGCCTTTGGTGGCGCGACCATTGCCGAATGGCTGGCAGCTTATTTCGCCCGCTACCCTGCACTACAACCCTACAGCGAACCGCTCGGCGTCGGGATCGTGGTGACACTGGTGACCTATTTTTCTCTCGTGATTGGTGAATTGGTCCCCAAGCGTTTAGCTCTGAACAATGCAGAATCCATTGCATCCTCTGTTGCGCCGCTGATGAATTTTATCTCCAAAGTTGCTACACCCCTGGTAAGTCTGTTGAGCTTTTCTACTGAAATTCTCGTCCGTGTTCTCAGGATCAAACCTACCAGTGAACCTGCCATTACCGAAGAAGAGGTCAAGATCCTGATCGAGCAGGGGCGGCAAACGGGAATATTCGAGGATGTGGAACAGGAAATTGTGGAGCGGGTGTTTCGTCTGAGTGACAGGACCGTGAACTCACTGATGACCCATCGCTCGGAGATCGTCTGGCTGGATGTAGAGGACCCGCTGGAAGAGAACATCAAGAAGATCCTTGCTTCCGGTCATACCAATTTTGTGGTTTGCAAGGGTAATTTTGACAAGGTCATCGGTATTTTGCGAGCCAAGGATTTGCTAAGAGACTATGCGGCTGGACGTTCCATTGCCATTCCGACATCATTGCCCATGCCTCCTTTCGTGCCGGAAGGAACCAAAGCTCTGGAAGTGGTGGCACGCCTGCGGCATAATAAATCTCCTGTTGCGCTGATCGTGGATGAATATGGAACGATTGATGGAATGGTCACCTTAACAGATGTGCTGGAAGCCATCGTGGGCGACATTCCTGCGCTGGATGATGAGGGAGAGCCGGCAGCGGTACAGCGGGAGGACGGCTCCTGGCTCCTGGATGGAATGATGCCAGTGGATGAATTACAGATGCTGTTGGACCTGGATGAACTGCCTGCGGACTCTGACGACTATGACACCCTAGGGGGATTATTCATGGCGCAAATGGGGCGCATTCCCACGGTGGGCGACAAGTTTGACTGGAGCGATCTGCGCTTTGAGGTGATGGACATGGATGGGCACCGGGTGGACAAGGTCTTGATCATGCCGGTGAAGCCCCCTGCGCGCTGAGAAGCTCTCGCTGAGTTTTGTTTTGCTTTTTGTTAAATCAACCCCCATATATGGCAAACATTTTGTCAGGAGAGCCGTTTTTCGATGAGGTCTCCTTCGCTCCTCGCTCGCTTCACTCTTTTAGTATGCCCCCTTCTATATTTGGGGGTATGCCGAATGCCTGTAACCGGGCGGGTCACTACCAGATCCGGCCTGGCTGACATTCGATGGTTAATCTCGAGTCAAGGTCAAGGGCTGGCGTCTGGGTTAGCTGTAGCACCATGATTCCCTGCTGTTCCGGTGTGGGAATCAAACCCTGCTCGCTCCGCCCTGCCAGGGGACCGCGCCAGAGTTCCCATCCTAACCGTTCATAAAAGCTGACTCGTTCCGTCTCCAGGCACCCGATAACGTAATCGCCATCGATCCTCCCTGCCAGGGACCGCATCAGCGTGCTGCCGTGCCCGCGCCCTTGAACGCCTGGCAACGTGGCAACAGCATCGATGTACGCCGTTTTTAATAACGGGTGACCTTCCGGTTGGAGCCACCGGGTTGTGACGACCGCATGACTCACCAACTGCTCGTCTTGAAACCCAAGGAAATGCAAACAACCGGACGGCACATAAGAGAAAAGATTCCTGAAATCCTCCTCCCGGTGCGCGGCAACGCAGAGGTCGATAATTGCGTTTCTAGTATTAATATCTAACTCTTCCGTTTTGAAAAATTTTACTTCGGTGGTTTGTGGCATAACCAATGATTATAGTATCTGTTATGTCCCGGAGGGCGCTGCATTGGCGGGTTCTCTCCGTGGCCGCGTTTACCAATCCGCAAAGCGTTCTTTTGCTGGTGATTCAGAAATCCAGGCCTCGGGATGGAACATAGGGCATGGGCACTATCCGAGGCGTTTATAGGCTTGCCCGTAGCCTCTGTGGGATTTAGGACTCGAAATCATGCAGGAAACACAGCATGTAGCTTTGGTCGTAATACTTATCACCCACCCGGCGCGCTTGCGGTTCGCGTCCATAGAGGAAAAAGCTTGCTTTCTCAAACAGTCTCATTGCAATCGTGTTCTCTGAGTCGACCACCAGGCGGATGAGCATCAGCTCATGTCGTTCCCGTGCCAACCGTAGAGTCTCTCGGACGAGCTGTGTGCCAACTCCTTTTTGCTGCCAATCCGGGTGAACATAGAGGGCAGCCAGAGAGGCTTTGTGCCGGACCGCCTCTCTGGTTTCCGGGATGAGGCAGACACTCCCCACCATTTCTGTGTTGGAATAGAAGGCTCCCAAAATGGGCTCCTTATTATCCTCGCTGAGCAGCAGTAGCGCATCGATCTTCTCAGGTGGCGCGGTGCGCCATTCTTCCGCCGAAGTTGCAAATGCCTGTGGATGCGTCTCCAGCCCGCGCAGCCGAAGAGAAAAGTAGCGTTCTCGATCGCGGCGGTCGAGCTGACGAATGGAGATGTGTGCGCTCATAGGAAGAAAATAACAGCCTCCTTCAAGGCTGAAATTGCGGGCTGCTGCCCGGTCCCAGTGGAAGGATAAGTTGTCCCGTCTGCGCAGAGAAGATTTCTACATTGGGCGTGAGATCCTGAAATCCATCCTCATGGCGCGATGCGGCGATGAGTGTGCCGCTGCGATCCATGCTGATGCCATAGAAGAAGCCGGGGATAACCAGACCCTCGCTCCCATCCAGTCCGATGGTCGACATCTGGGGTCCCGCGATCACCTGCCCCGGGTTCGGGCTATTGAGGTTGCAATCGACGACATTCCCCAGGGCGACGATGCCGTCGCTGGCAGGGCTCCAGGCATAACTCAAGCCCACATGGTAATGCTCCTGGTTCGTGTCGATCGCCGCTTGCAGGGAGGAGCTGACCAGCTCCTGGCGATTGCTGCCATCTGCGTTGCTCACGTAATATGCGCCCGGTGAGGCGCAGGCGCTCAGATGAAAGGAAGTGGAGAAGGCAAGTTTCGTGCCATCTGGCGAGA
>JAICRQ010000257.1 GCA_025966435.1 Anaerolineales bacterium
AGGAGAAAAAGGGCTGTGCCCATTCACGGTCATATTCGGAGGGGATGTTTGGGCTATCAGGATGAGAGTGGAAAACACCGATCAGACTCAGCCCAAGCTCATCTGCTTTCAATTCTGCCTGGAGATAATCCTGCGGGGTGAACAAGAAGCGATTATGCCGCGCGCCATCCTCGCGCGAATTTGCCAGCGCCAGAATCTCTTTGACCTCACCCGCTTCGCCGATCAAGAATCCCGCACCTTCTTCCGGATAGGCTTTCTCCACGTGCGCGTTCATCTGCTCGATCAAATGAGCCGGCACAACCAGCATTACTTTTGCTCCCACAGGGATTTGTCGCTCAGGTACTTATAGCCCGCATCGGGGAAGAGGGTGACTACCACGCCTTCCTCCAGTTCCTCAGCCACGCGCAGCGCGGCGACCGCCGCCGCGCCGGAGGAGATCCCCACGAACAGCCCTTCTTCACGCGCCAGGCGCAGAACCATTTCGTGCGCGTCTTCTGTGCGGACTTCACGCGTTTCGTCTGCAAACGCCGGATCGTAGATTCCCGGCTTGATGGCAGTCGGCATATGCTTGAGTCCTTCAAGTCCATGGAAGGATGCGTCTGGCTGGAAGCCGATAATTTTCACATCAGGCAGTTGCTCGCGCAGATATCTACCTGTGCCGATGAGTGTGCCAGACGTGCCGAGCCCCGCCACAAAGTGAGTCACCTGTTCACCGGTCTGGCGCAGGATTTCCGGTCCAGTAGATTTGTAATGCGCCTTCCAGTTGGCTTCATTATTGTATTGATTCGCGTACCAGTAGAGGTTGGGATTTTCGGCAGCCAGTTGGCGCGCTATCAGAATCGCACCATCCGAGCCTTCGGTGGGATCCGTCAGAATCAGCTCGGCGCCGAGGGTACGCAGAATCGCAATCCGCTCCAGGCTTGCACTGGCAGGGACAGCGAGCGTGACCGGAATCCCCAAGGTTGCGCCGAAGGTGGCGTAGGAAATCCCCATGTTGCCAGATGTCGAATCGAGGAGGCGCTTCCCATTTGCGAGGTCGTCGTTTGCCAGAGCCGTGCGGATGATGTTCAATGCAGGCCGGTCCTTCACCGAACCGCCAGGGTTGAACCATTCGGCTTTGGCAAAGACTTTCACGCGCGGAGATAGCGCCCGACCCAGCTTCCGAAGCGGGAGGAGCGGAGTATTGCCCACATGCGCGGTTAAGTCCGCGATTGAGTCCAGATTTGATTGATCCACTTTATAGTCGAGTAACGTCATATATCCTTTAAATAGAATACAGCCAACAGCCAAAATAAAAGAACGGCGACCAAACGCCTCGCGAGATTGAGCACGCGGGAGTCGTCCACCGTTCTGAGAGCTGCTGACTGCGGGAGGTGTCTCAGGCGGTGGTTACGAGCCCCGCCGTAGACACAAGCAATAGTTAAGAGTTTTCATAGTACTTTAGTATGATGACGGCTATTTTACTGTTCTTACCTGAATTGTCAAGTGAATAATTGATGATGGCGTAGTAACGACTTCAGTCGTCCAAAAAACGACTGAAGTCGTTACTACAGCCTACCCTCCCGCCGCGGAAGCCATCAAAATGACTTTGTCTTCCTCGTTTAGAGCCGTATCCATCCCTTTCAGATCACGAATATGTGTTCCGTTGACGAAAACATTAAAGTGCCTTCTTAAGTTGCCTTCCGAGTCCACGAGGTGGAACTTAATCGATGGGTATTCCTGAATGACTCGCTCCACGACTTCTTTCACCGTCACCGCGGGCACAAAAAACTCGGCCTGATTATCGACATAATACTTCATCACAGCAGGGAAGCGGACGGTCGGCATAGGGATATTGTATTGGAAAGTAAACAGGTACACAAGTAAACAAAAAGAAGACAGTCTTTCAACTGTCTTCTTCACACTTCTCACCTTCTATTTCTACTTTCCAATCACTATTCTTCCTTCTTCGCTTCCATTTCCTTCTTATGGGCTTCGATGATCGGTGTTGCCACATGGTTGGGTACCACATCATAATGATGCAAATCCATAGTGAAGTAGCCGCGCCCTCCGGTGATGGAACGAATCTGTGTTGTGTAGTGACCCATCTCCGCCATGGGCACATGGGCAATGATTGTCGTGGAGCCACGCTCTGTTTCCGTGCCCTGGACGCGTCCGCGGCGGGTGTTGAGGTCGCTCATCACATCGCCCATGTTCGCGTCCGGCACAGTCACGCGCACTTCCATAATCGGCTCGAACAGCACCGGACCCGCGCTTTGCACGGCGAGCTTGAACGCCTCACGACCCGCGATTTCGAACGCTACCGGCTTGGAGTCTACTTCGTGCTCCTTGCCATCATACACGATCACTTTCACATTGTTCATCGGATATCCGGCAAAGGCGCCGCGTTCCATGGTGGATTTGATACCTTTTTCAATAGGAGGCAGATAGGATTTCGAGAGATTCATACCGACGAGTTCGTCAGTGAATTCAAAATCGCCTTCGTGATACGGCTCAATGCGCAGATGGACTTCACCAAATTGACCCGCGCCACCAGATTGCTTCTTGTGACGATATTGCGCAGTAGCTTTGCGTGTGATGCCTTCGCGATAAGGAATCTTCGGCTCATGTGTAGCGAGTCCCACCTGGAATTTGGTTTGCGCCCGATGAAGGGCAACATCAATATGCTGATCTCCCATACCCTGTAAAACAGTTTCGTGGGTGATGGGGTCGTTTTGCCAGCTGAGAGTCATATCCTCTTCGACCAGACGGGTAAGTGTGGGCGAGATTTTTGCGGCATCTGCCTGCGTCTTGGGAGTAACCGCCACCCGATACAGGGCCGCCGGAAATTGCGGCTTTTCCATGGTCAGCGGATGATTCTTGTCGCAGAGTGTATCTCCTGTGGACGTCGCTGTTAATTTGGAGACAGAGGCAATATCGCCTGCGTGCACAACTTTGGCAGGGATGGCTTCCTTGCCGCGCTGGAAATGCAGGCCTGCCATACGTTCTTCCACATTTTTATTTTGATTCCAGATACGTGTGTCTCCCTGAATAGAACCGGAGAACACACGGAAGTACGTCATCTTGCCGACAAAGGGATCGGCGGTCGTCTTCCAGACGTACGCGGCGAGCGGTTCGGTATCAGATGCCTTCAGGACCTCCTCACCGTTCCTGCCCTGTGCCACCCGTTTGGGACCATTCAACGGCGAAGGCATCAAGTCCACGATGTCGTTGAGCAGCGCGAGGATGCCGATCTCGCGTCCGCCCGCGGCGCAGAAGACCGGGATAAAGTCACCAGCGCAGACCACGTCCTTCAGACCGCGAACCATTTCTTCGTCGCTGAGCACACCATTCTCCAGATATTTTTCCATCAGCTCGTCTTCCCCCTCCGCCGCAGCTTCCACGAGATTGAAATGAGCCTGCTCTGCCGCTTCTTTCAGTTCTGCCGGGATCTCGGCGGTTGTCTTGCCATCACCCATGTAAGACTTCATGCCAATGACGTCCACCACGCCCTTAAAGTCATGTTTCTCACCAATTGGCAGGTGTACGCGGATCGTTCGCTTGCCCTGCCTGCGCACGAACTCTTCCAGCGATGCATAGGTCTTGTCGAAGTCAGCGTTTTCACGATCCATTTTGTTGATCAGGAAAAAACGAGGCAGACCGAATTCGTCGGCATAGCGCCACGCCAGCTCGGTCCCCACTTCCACCCCGGCAACTGCATCTACTAAAATAATCGCGCCGTCGGCTACACTCAGGGCGGAGATGGTTTCGCCGATGAAATCTGTGTAACCGGGCGCGTCGATGACGTTTATTTTATGATCACGATGCTCTACAGGGATGACACTGGAATAGATGGAAATATTTCGACGGGTCTCTTCCTCATCGTAATCTGAGACGGTCGTCCCATCCTCGACCTTTCCAAGACGGGTGGTGGCTCCGGCTGCATGCAAGAATGCCTCCGCCAGCATTGTTTTCCCCGCGCCTCCATGCGAGACCAGCGCGATGTTGCGAAGAAACTCGGTGGTATACTCTTTCATGAATATGCCCTTCCTATCATGGATGTGTTTGTAATACCGCTCGTGTTATTAATAAATGAACTCTTAATAGTATTACAGGTTAAAACTTAAGCTTCAAGCTCACTTATAGATTGTGCGGCACTTTGTAGCTGCGTGATTGTAAAAGAACTCAATTGAATTGTCAAAGTGAGGCGTTTCCGGCTTTCGTTCCAGGAAATTCCATTTGCTGTCTGACATTTATACAAACGTGCGAAATCTGTTCCGCCGCTTCCTTTTCCACTACTGGTATTTCCAGCAGCCGCCCTGGGATACGGGCATTTCTCCCCCTGAATTACTCGAATTTATCCAAAATCACAGACCCGGGCGCGCCATCGACATCGGCTGCGGCACCGGGACAAACGTGATCACCCTCGCCCAGGCAGGCTGGGACGTGACGGGCGTGGATTTTGCGCCGCGCGCCATCAAACTTGCGCGACAAAAAGCCGCTACAGCCGGTGTGCAGGCGGAGTTTTTGATTAAGGACGCGACGGCCCTGGAGAGGATCCAGGGTCCATTCGACCTCGCGTTCGACTTGGGCTGTTTTCACGGGGTTCCACAAAAGGGACGCGCAAAATATCTGAAACAACTCCATCGGATTCTAGCTCCAGGTGGATTCTGGTTGATGTATGGCTTCCTCAAGACCGATCTCAGTCAACCCGGGACAGGGCTGGCGGAATGGGATATCGACCAGATTCTCACCCGCCTGGCTCTCATCTGGCGCCGCGACGGTGTCGACCAGCGAGACAAGCCTTCCGCCTGGTTCCTGTTTCAAAAACAAGCAGAACTACCTGCTGGGGTGCAGTTATAAGATTATGAATCCGAAAATCCGCCTCTATAAGGATTTGGAAGAGCTTAGCCAGGCCGCGGCAGAGCTTTTTGTCGAGCAGGCGCAGTCAATTGCGGCGCGTGAAAATTTTCTTGTTGCGCTCAATGGCGGGAGCACGCCGAACCGCCTCTTTCAGTTGCTCGCGACAAAGTTTCGTGAGAAAGTAGATTGGATGAGCGTGCATGTCTTCTGGGGTGATGAGCGCTGCGTCCCGCCGGATGATCCGGGCAGCAGTTATGGGCAAGCGCGGGAGACGTTGCTGAGGCACGTCCCCATTCCTGACTCAAACGTTCACCGTGTGAAAGGTGAGTTAGGACCAGACGAGGCGTCTAAAGATTATTCTTTGATCTTGAAGGAATTTGCATCTCCTGGGCTGGCATGGCCACGGTTCGATCTTGTTTACCTCGGCATGGGCGAAGATGGCCACACCGCGTCCCTCTTTCCTGGCTCTCCTGTGGATGTCTCGGAGCCAACGCTGCCCGTCACTGCACATTATCAGGATCGTCCCGCAAATCGCGTGACCTTGACGCCGGTTGTATTCAACAGCGCTCGCATGGTCGTTTTCATGGCGACCGGTGAAAAGAAGGCGCAAACCTTAACAGAAGTGTTGAGTGGCAGATATAATCCGGAGTTATATCCTGCCCAGCGAATCGAGCCAAAAGAGGGACGGCTGCTCTGGCTGGTGGATGA
>JAICRQ010000279.1 GCA_025966435.1 Anaerolineales bacterium
GAAAACGGTGAGAGCCGATAGGTCTTTGCGCGATGCTTGTCTAATTTTTTCAGATCCAGTGTGGGCATAAGTCAATTATATAATACCCGGTCACCGGTGCGCTTCCCAAAGAAAGAACGCGGGTGAGCGTGAAGGGTATAATCCGGCGATATGCGCCTCCTGTTTATCTTTCTCGATGGAATTGGTCTGGGGGAAAACAACCCCGAAACGAATCCGTTTGCGCGGGCAAAAATGCCCAACCTGAATCAATTGCTGGGCGGCCGCTCGTTGCTCAAAGATGCCGCGCCGTTCCATGGAGAACACGCCTCGCTCGTGGCAGTGGATCCCGCCGTCGGTGTGAAAGGACTGCCACAATCCGCCACGGGACAGGCCATCCTGTTGACGGGCATCAATATTCCCGCCGAGCTGGGCTATCACTATGGGCCGAAGCCAAACCCGGATGTGGCAGCGTATCTGAAAGAAGCCACGCTGTTCTCGAGATTTACAAAAGAGGGGAAAAAAGCTGCACTGCTCAACGCCTACCCGCCGCGTTATTTCGACGGCATCGACTCGGGGAAGCGCTTGTATTCGTCCATCCCGCTTGCAGTCATCAGCGCGGGGCTTCCCCTGTTCCGGCATGAAGATCTGTTCGCCGGGCGCGCCCTTTCTGCCGACTTTACAGGTGAGGGCTGGCGCACAATGTTGGGCTTCCGCGACGCGCCTACGATGGGTGCCGCCCAGGCTGGAGCCAAACTTGCCTCGCTGGCAAAGGGATATGACTTCTCCCTGTTCGAATACTGGGCAAGTGACTATGCAGGTCACAAACAGCAAATGGAAAACGCGATCGAGCTGATGGAAACATTCGATGCCGTCCTGGGAGGACTCGTGGATGCTTGGGAGAATGGGTTAATTTTGGTCACCTCCGACCACGGCAACATGGATGACCTCTCCACCCGCAAGCACACCGCTGCGCACGTACCGGCGCTGGTGATTGGGGATAAAGCTGTACGCGAGGAATTTATCCGTGACATGAAATCCCTGACGGATATCTCCCCTGCCATCTGGAAGACTGTCATGCGAGATTGATCTCGTATTACACAAATCGCATAAAGACCTGATTTCCCAGCAGACGGCCGCGCTGGGAAATTTTGATGTTCGACCCTGTGCCATTTTCAATCAACCCCAGTTTCAATAATTCGTCGATCTCTTTGCCATACACATTATGCATAGGCTGGCCGAAACGTCCTTGAAACTCCTCCTCACTAACACCTTCTTGCGTCAAACGCAATCCCGTCATCATGAACTCGGACATATCGTCTTCGAGAGTTTGTTTGTGGTGGTTGATGGTCGTGGGGGTGAGGGGGAAAGGGTAATTGGTTGATTGGTAATTGGTAACTGAGGAATTGGTGAGGTGGTCGATGTAGGTTTTGATTCGCAGAACATTTGAGTAGCGATAGCCGTTGGCATATCCGTGCGCGCCGGCGCCGAACGCAAGGTACGGAAGCCCGCGCCAGTATTGCAGGTTATGGCGGCATTCATAGCCAGGCTTCGCCCAATTCGAGATTTCATACTGAACGTAACCATTCGCTTCGAGAGTCTCGCTCAACCATTCGTACATCTCGGCGGCGAGGTCGGGGTCCGGCAGTGGAAGCAATCCTTTGGATGCCCACCTTCCAAAGGGCGTGCCATGCTCGAGCGTCAGGGCATAGGCGGAAAGATGCTCGGGGTGCAGATCGAGGATCCGGTTCACAGTCGTCTGCCAGGTTGCAAGAGTTTGCTCCGGCAAGCCATAGATGAGATCGAGATTCAAGTTATGAAAGCCAGCTTTCCGTGCAGAACTCACCGCCTCGATCACATCGAAGAAATCGTGGACGCGTTCCAGCATCCGCAGCTCTTCCGTGTTCGCAGACTGGACGCCGTAACTCAGGCGGTTGATTCCAATTCTGCGCAGCTCTATCAAGCCTTCATAGGAGACTGTCCCAGGATTCGCTTCTATGGTGATTTCGGCATCGGCTGTGAGGGTGAAGTTTTCTCGCAGGGTTTTGAAAATGGAGTCGAATTGCTCAGGCGTGAGAAGAGATGGAGTGCCGCCGCCGAAGAAGATCGTGTGGATCTCATCCCCCTCCGCTTCCCAGCGGGAGGAGGAACGACCAGCGAACTCAATTTCCTTGCACAGCGCGCCCGCATAGGCAGGGATTAAGGTTTCCTGCCCGGCGTAGGTGTTGAAATCACAATACGCACAGCGATGGGTGCAGAAGGGAATATGAATATAAATCGAATAGGTAGGTGTCATAGCTACAGCGTCAGTTCAGCCTTCGCAGAGAGAATAAGATTATAGCGGATATAGGAAAATGTCACCGTCAAACCATGACAGATTTGTGATAAAGATTTCCTTATGAAAAGATTGACATCCTGACGAGACATAGTATAAATACCGCAACAGAGTCTGTCTGGAGACAGTTTCGCACGTTACGCAAGGCACACATCTTGCGGATCGGGTTGAAATTCCAAAGTTCGATGTCTTCGGATGGGTTCTTTCTATTTTTACCGCCTGACTCACTAATACCTGGATTTCTCCTTAGTAATTCCAAATTGAAATCCACACAAGGTTTAGTAGGTCGGGCGGCACCCTGTAACCCTGGAGGTGTGAGTGAACGCGACTTTGAAACTGGGAGAGCATTTTATTTTCGATCTCTCCAACTGCAACCATGAGACCCTCATGGATAGCGAGCGGGCATACTCGCTGTTTGCGCAAGCCGTACGTGACAGCGGCTTGACGGTTGTGGACGAGGGCTTCTACAAGTTTAGCCCGCATGGCTTTACCTGTTTTTTGCTTCTCGCAGAGTCGCATGCAAGTTTGCATGCCTGGCCCGAATATGATTACTGCGCCATCGACCTCTTCACCTGCGCCATCGGCAAGGATATGATGCCGCTTATCCAGCGCATTAAAGAGGCGTTCGGCGCGGACAATTTCACGCTGCGCAAGATCGACCGCGATGCGGAAGTGGAACGAATTCCATTCGTTATGCAGGGTGTGTCCTAAGGATTGCTTCGCTTATGAGTATCTGGTTTACAGAAGAATTGCATCCCTACTACCGCAAGGGCGTCCGCGTCAAGCGTGTCCTTGCGGATGAACAGACCCAGTACCAGCATTTGCAGTTCGTCGAGACAGAGTTCTTCGGCAACGCGATGATTCTGGATGGAATCATCCAGATGACGGAGCGCGACAACATGGGCTATCACGAGATGATCGTCCATGTGCCGATGCTGGCGTTTGGTAAACCAAAGCGCGTGCTGATTGTCGGTGGCGGCGACGGTGGCGCCTTGCAGCAGGTATTGAGATATGAGTCGGTCGAGGCGGTGACGGTCTGTGAGCTGGACCAGCGCGTAGTGGATCTATCGCGGCAGTTCTTCGCCTCGACGTTCGGAGACCCCTGGGTAGACCCGCGCGTGAATTTGCTGGTGCGGGATGCCTTTGGCTACCTGGAAGAAAACCCGGGGCAGTTCGACGTGATCATCTCGGATACGACAGACCCAATCGGCATGGCAGAGCGGCTCTTTTCGGATGAGTTTTACAAGCTGATGGTGCGCGCTCTCACTCCCGGCGGAACCGCCGCCACGCAATGCGAACAGCCATTTTTCGATGCGGAATTGATCAGGGAAATCTACAAAACTGCCAGAGCACTGACGAAAAACCCCGCCTATTACTACGCTAATATCCCCACCTATCCCGGCGGCGGGATTGGGTTTATGTATGTGTCTGATACTCCCTGGGAAAATGGACTGAAGACACCCCATCCGCCGGGAGTCAATAACTACATCAACCCCGAAGTCCACAAGGCAGCGTTTGCCCTGCCCGAGTTTTTTAGAAGAGAGCTATACGGGTAATCGCCTGAGCGTGGCAGGGAGTCATATAACGCGATATCTTGACCGAGTACATTGTTTTGATCGCCCCATCGTCAAACTCTTCCATTACAGCTTGCCCTGTTTTTCACCTACGGGTCTGCCGTGCCGATTGGAAATCCTGGGTTGCCATTTGAAATTTATGTTGATCAGGCGGCATTTATTCCTCTAACGCCAGGGCGATAGCCTGTTCGGGTGACATCGCGTAGCCCTCCGCCCATGCGGACACATAAGCTTTCTCCCCAAGTTGAGTACGCGCCTGGGTAATAGAGGCAGCATAGTCTCTCTGATAGGTTGGGGGGAGCGGCTCGTTGATCGCTTCTCGCCAGGCGGATGCGGCACCCCAAAGACGCGCCGCTCGCTTCGCATCCCCTAGAGCAACGGCAACCAATGCCAGCGCTTCCATGGAGAACGGTGGGCCGAACTTATTTCCTGAACTCTGATACAGGGACAGGGATTCCTTAAACATGCCTGTTGCACGCTTGTAATCAGCGCGCAGACGCGCCACATCCGCCAAACCACCCAGCGACCAACCCATCAGGTAGTCATCCCCCAACTCTTGGGTGAGGCGCAGACTCTCTTCCCAGCTTGTGGCGGCACGCTCAATATCTCCCACCCTGAACCACGTATCGCCCAACCAGAGGAGTGCGTAGGCGATCCCCCAGCGCTCTCCAGTTGCCCGAAGCAAACGCAAACTCTCTTCGAGCGACTCTATTGCCTCCTCTTCCTTGCCGTCCCAGTGAAGGCTTGCGCCTAGGTCAGCAAGCACTAAGCCTGCGCTTCGGTTGTCTCCGATTTCTCGATATAACTTAATGCTTGATTCTGCCAAGGCTCTGGCTCGAATGTAATCGCCTGTATCCGTTGATAGGATGGAGGATGCGCGCAGCGCTTTCGCTCGCTCCTTTCCCTGGCTGCCGCTGCCAGAGGCAAGGATTTTCTCCAGCCATAGGTTGCCTTCGCTTAAATGACCCTTACTGTGCCAGAACCATGCCAGCGCCCCTGCCAATTTCAGTCCCGCTTCGATTTGTTTGCTTTCGAGCGACCATGCCAACGCGACTCGCAAGTTATCATGGTCCAGCTCCAATCGATTCTTCCAGTCCTGTTGCCCGGCGCGAAATAAGTACGGCTCTGCCTCCTCCGCGACGCGCAGGTAGTAATTAAGATGACGATCTTGAATCAAGTTCGATTCCCGGGTCTCATTCAGTTTATCTCTGGCATACTGACGGATCGACTCAAGAAACCGGTAACGCGGTTGATCTTGCTGTTCGACGAGCAGCAGGGATTTGTC
>JAICRQ010000588.1 GCA_025966435.1 Anaerolineales bacterium
ATCTCCACCGCAAAATTCGTTCCGCGATCCCACGGGTAGACCTGGCTCATCGAGGCGAAATACAATCCTTCGATGGGTGTTTGGATTGCGGGAATATTCTTTGAATGGTTCACCAGCGGCACGGGCTGCGCGTAATTCGTTTTATTCACCCAGATCTTTTTTACCCAATCGCGCTCGAACGCCGGATTGAACTTCTTCAGGGCGAGCAGAAATCGCTCCAGCAACTCTTCATCGCTCATCGAAAAATATTCGTGACCTACTTCCAGATAATCCCCTGCATACAGGATATGATCGCCGCCGAAGTGATCTTTAGAGACGAAATTCGTATGCTCTACCAGCGCCAGCATTGGGAAGCCTGCTTCCTTCGGCAGATTGAACCAGTAATAGCCTTCTTTGGACAATTGATGCTTGAGGGATAGCACCATCACCACCGCGCCCATCGACTTCAATTCCAGCAGACCCTTCAAGTAATGTTGTGGAAGATCAGGACTCAACCGCACCATTAAACTCGGGGCGGTCGTGACCAGCACTTTGTCGAATATTTCAGATTCCCCATCACTTCGCACCGACAACTGATCGTGGTCCCGTCTAATCGACTCGACCTTAGCTCCCAATCGAATCTCTACTCCCTGTTCTCTTAACCTCTCCCCAAACATAGTTGCAAAACGTTGGAAGCCCCCTTCAAATGTTCCCAACCTTGTCGTTCGCGCTTTGATGCGCGCCCACAGCCACGCCATGTTAACGTCCCGGTAGAAGGGACCGAACTTCCCGACGAGCAGCGGCTTCCACATCTTTTCATAGACGTTTTTTCCCGCCCACTTCATCATCCATTCGTCTGCTGTGAATTTTTCCAGAGCTTTCCAGTTGTTCGTCAAACGCAGGAACAACCCGACGAAGCCGAAGCGGATTTTATCGATGCCAAATCCAAGTCCGGGAAAAAGAAGCGCACGCAGGATCGAGTCGAACGGATAGAATTTCCCTTTGTGATACATCACTGTCAGCGGACGCGGAAAGAGGACCTTGTCCTCCCAGCCCAATTCCTTGATCAGTCCCAACATATGATTATCGGACTGGAACCAGTGATGGTAGAACTTTTCGACCGACCAATCCCAATGGGGCTCCTTAAACCCGGCAGCCAAACCACCCACATAATTGGCGGATTCATAAATCGTCACTTCATGTCCTGCTTTTTTTAAGTCATAGGCGGCTGCCATGCCGCCAAACCCCGCTCCGATGATTGCGATTCTCATCCATTCTCCCAGTTTTATCTGTTGTTGCGAGGAGCGGCGTAGCCCGCCGAAGCAATCTCCTATATTGCATACAACCCGATTATTGATTCGTGCACGCTTCGACTGCGCCTACGGCTCCGCTCAGCGCGAATTTCGCCCGCAACAGCATGGTTTATTTTTTCGTGCGTTTCTCCACCTTTTCTGCAAGAACTCTTAGCCTCCCCCACATCTGGCGGACCACATAGATCATCGCCAGATTTTGCAGCCAGCGCGTTTCGCATTGTGGGTTTTCCGCGAGACGTTCAAAGACCTCAATAGCTTTATCGTCGGTGCGCCGCGTCTTAGCATATTCGTTCGCCAGTTGCTGCAGATACGCTTCGTTTCTCCGGCGCAGCTGCTCGGCTTGTACCATTTTTCGCCGTATCTCTTCCACACGCGGATACACACGCGCAATGGCTGTTTCCAGTTCCTCAATGGTAAACGGCTTGATCAAATACTCCTGCACCCCAATGGACATGGCGGTTCGGAGGGTCGTTGTATCTTTTTCGGCAGAGACGATGATGCAGCCAACATCGGGGTGTTTCTGCGCGATCTTGCGGTAGGCGGTCAAGCCGTCCATTTCAGGCATGTTGATATCGAGCAGGAGGATGTCGGGATGATGTTCGTCTGTCAGCTCCACGGCTTGAAGACCGTTCGCGGCAATGGCGACCACTTCCACATCATCGATGGTGGCTAACATGAGCCTCGTGTTGCGGCGGGTTTCCTGGACGTCGTCGGCGATCAACACCCGCAACTTCTTCTTTGGAGATACATTGGGCTGCGCCATGGTCTGTTCCTTCGAATCGGACCGGTAAAAAACGTTGCAAGCTAAGTATAACGCATGCGAATTGTCAGTATCATGGTGATTGCAAGTTAAGTAAGTTAACTCAAATTGCCACCTGGTCGTTAAGTAAGGAGCCAAGCAACAAGGTGGACCGCTGAGACGCTGAGTTCGCGGTTATAACGAGAGGAGCTACTTAGGTTAAGTTAAGTGCTCTTGGTCTCTGCACGTAGTGCATCGTTCCAGTGGACGCCTTCACGCGC
>JAICRQ010000211.1 GCA_025966435.1 Anaerolineales bacterium
GCGCGCAGCGCTGCAGAGGGGTCACTGCCCATGAACAGCGCAGGCATGGCACGCACCTGGAACGTGTTCGGACCGAATTCTTCTACATCGAAACTAAAGTGCTGCAGGAGAGGTAATTGGGTAAGTAGTAACTGGGCGGAAGGAGGCGGAAGCGTTACAGCCACAGGAGTTAGCAAAGATTGAGATGGGATATTCTTCATCGTGTGCTGCGCCATCAGCTTCTCGAACAGGACGCGCTCGTGCGCGGCGTGCTGGTCCACGAGATACAACCCATCCGGACCTTCGGCAACGAGATACGTGGCGCCGATCTGCCCAACCAGGCGAAGGAGAGGAATCTTTGTATGCTGCGAAGTCGTAATGGAGGTTTGCGTCGTACTCGAAGGCGGCGAACTAATATCGGATGTCGGTTCTCTGGTCTCTGATAACGGATCACTGCCTGCTATCAGCTCTTCATCATGACCAATCTTCCAATCCAAGCCGGTGTGACGAGGTTGCTCAGAAGGAATTGTCCGCGTAGCTCCCCATAAACTTGGCGCCACATTCGGGACAGGAGAATATGCCAGCAGCGCTTTCCGCACCGAACGCTGGACGAAGCTGAAGACTTTGTCCTGGTTCCGGAAGCGCACTTCGGCTTTCGCCGGATGGACATTGACATCCACTTCGGCTGGAGGAATTTCCAGAAAAAGCGCGGTGAGCGGATACCTCCCCACCATCAGCAGGGTGTGATATGCTTGTAAAAGGGCGGTGCTGAGGGAGACATCATGCACCCAGCGCCCGTTGATGAAAAACGTAATTTCCTTGCGGTTGGAACGCGTCAGCGAAATGGGGCTGACAAACCCGGTGAGACTCAACCCGTTCTCTTCCGCCAGGACTTCCAGCATTTGTTTTGCCACATCCACCCCGTACAACGCGGCAAGGATGGCGCGCCGATCGCCATCGCCTGACGTCTGCAGGGCAACGTTTCTTCCATCGGAGAGCTTGAACCGCTTTCCGGGGTATGCCAGCGCATAGCGAGTGACCAGCACGTCGGTTGCGCGGCGCTCTGTGGTGTCACTCTTCAGGAACTTCAAGCGAGCAGGGACGTTATAGAACAGATCCTCCACTCGCACGGTCGTGCCAACTGTCGTACCGACTTTCATCAGCTTATTGGCTAGCCCGCCTTCTACACGCAGGCGCGCTCCTTCCTGTTCGTTCTGCACGCGCGAGGTCACGGTCATCCTGGAAACGGAGCCGATGGACGCCAGGGCTTCGCCCCGAAACCCGAGCGTAGAAATGGAAAAAAGCTCGTCGGCGCGCGCCAGCTTGGAAGTCGCGTGGCGTGAGACAGCCAGCTCCAGCTCAGCAGAAGGGATGCCCGATCCGTCGTCGGCAACTTCGATCAGCTTCTTCCCCGCCTCCTCCACCGTGATCACAATCGATCGCGCGCCCGCATCCAGGGAATTCTCCAGCAACTCTTTTACAACCGAAGCCGGCCTCTCGACGACTTCCCCCGCTGCAATCTGCGAGGCGACTTCCGGTGATAGCAAGCGAATAGGCATACGAAGATTATAACTCGCTGAGCGCTATAATTATCGGCATGAAACGATTCATCCTCGCCATAAGCTTTATTCTGACGTCCTGTATGTCTGCACCTCAAGTTTCCACGGTCACATCTACATTCCCGGTCACGCCCACGCATACATTAATTCCCACTTCGACACCCACCCTCACACCCGTACCAACACTCTCACCGACACCGGATCCTTATTATTTTTGGACGGTTGATTATCTGCGTACGCGCGCCTATGGAGGCGGGCAGATCGAATTTTTGGAAGTCATGGCACAGAACCTGTACTTCACGCGTTATCTAATGCGCTATCCCAGCGACGGTTTGAACATTTACGGCTTTGCTGACATCCCCAACGACGAAGGTCCGCATCCGGTGGTGATTGCGCTACACGGATACATTGACCCGGCGATCTACTTCACGCTCGATTACACGGCGCACTATGCAGATGCCATTTCGACCGCGGGCTACATCGTCCTGCACCCCAACCTGCGCGGCTACGCGCCCTCCGATAACGGTGAGAACCTCTTTCGGGTTGGTATGGCGATCGATGTGCTGAACCTGATTTCTCTGGTGCAGTCACAGAGCGGAGGGACAGATCTATTGCGAACCGCACGCCCCGACCGCATCGGGCTGTGGGGACACAGCATGGGCGGCGGCATCACCACGCGCGTATTGACCGTGACAGACGAAGTCCGCGCCGCGGTGTTGTATGGTGCGATGAGCGGCGACGAGCGCAAGAATTACGAGGCGATTCTGGGATGGTCGGGGCAAGAGCGCGGGCTGGAGGAATTGAATGTTCCCCTCGAGGCGCTGAACCGCATCTCACCGATGTATTTTTTTCAGAACATCACCGCGGCAGTCAGCATCCATCACGGCACAGCGGATGCTACCGTTCCAGTAGATTGGTCTGTCCTCACCTGCGATCAGCTTACAGCCCTCGGTAAGAGTGTGGAATGCATCTACTATCAGGATATGCCTCATACCTTTTACGGTGCAGGCGATGAGGAGTTTATTCAAAACACCGTGCGGTTTTTCAATCAGCATCTACAATTGCCTTAACCTTGCGAAAGTTGAAAGACGAAACCTTCGCGAAATTTTCAGTATAATCATCCTATGCGATTTACCACTTTATTTTTTGATCTGGATGATACTCTCTATCCGTCTTCGACAGGTCTATGGCCGGCGATTAAGCAGCGCATGACCCTGTACATGATCGAGCGGCTTGGGTTGCCGGAAAGCGACGTCCCCTTTTTACGGGAACAGTACTTCAAAATGTACGGAACCACGTTACGCGGATTGGAGGAGAGGCATAAGGTAGATAAACAGGATTTCCTGGCGTACGTCCATGACCTGCCTCTCGCGGAGTACCTGTGCCCCAATCCGGTGGTCCGGGAAGTGATCTCTTCTCTACCGACCCGCAACCTCATCTTTACCAACGCGGACGTTTCCCACGCCCGACGCGTCCTTGCCGCCCTCCAGTTGGAGGATCTCTTCTATACCATCGTGGACATCAACGAGGTCTCTCCATACTGCAAGCCCATGCCTGAATCTTTTGCCATCGCCATGGACCTCGCCGATGAACCTGACCCGCGCAAATGCGTCATGATCGACGACCTGCCGCGCACCACACGTGCCGCCCTCCAGGTGGGCATGGCGAGCCTGTTATACGGCTGTGACGAGCCCACAGAAGATGCCAGTGGCGTCTTTACCGATTGGACTCACCTGCCTATTCTTTTAGGGGATTGAAGTAAAGCGGGATGCCATCCCGCCAAGGGGGTAAGTTATACAAATCACATACTTCGTTCATACACATTCGTAACAATTCATTCATCAGTTATTAATCACGGCATAGTATCTTTGTTGTGTTTTCGTTAACCACTTTGGAGGCATCTGTGAATCAAACGACTAAAACTATTCTGGGGGCATTTGTAGGGCTGATCCTGCTTGCTGGAGCGTTCTCCAGTGGATTTATTACTGGTCATCTTATGCCCGGGACGGGTCAATTACCGGTCCTGAGCGACTTCATCCCCGGGGCGCCAGACGTACAGCCTGAACAGGAGGCTGCAACTCCTGATGAACTGGGAACACTCTTTGCACCGTTCTGGGAAGCCTGGAACGTTGTCCACGACCAGTATGTGGAACAGCCCATCAATGATGAACTACTGATGCAGGGCGCGATCCGCGGCATGATGGACGCGCTGGGCGACCAGCAGACGTTTTATATGGAACCGCAAGTCTATGAGAACGAGACGTCTTCACTGCAAGGGCGCTATGAGGGCATCGGCGCCTATGTGGATACCGAAGGAGACTATCTGACGATCGTGAGTCCGATCGAGGGTTCTCCTGCCGACCAGGCTGGATTGATGCCCGGCGACAAGGTCATCGCGATCGACGGTGAAGACCTGACCGGTGTGGCTCCTGAAGAGGCTCGCCTGAAGGTATTGGGACCGGAAGGGACCCAGGTCAACCTAACGGTGGCGCGCGAAGGGGAGCCAGCGCCCATCGAGTTCACCATTACCCGCGCCAAGATCGAGATTCGCAGCGCGGAAGGGAAGATGCTCGAGGACAATCTCGGCTATTTGGATATCAATACATTTGGCGAACAGACCACACGCGAGTTGCGCACCGCCCTGGATGATTTGCTCAAACAAAACCCGCGCGGCATTATCATTGATCTGCGTAATAACCCTGGCGGTTACCTAAGCACCTCTGTGGAAGTGGCATCGGAATTCATCGATGAAGGTGTCATCTTGTATGAGGAATATGGCGATGGGCGGCGCGAGGAGCACAGAGCTCTGGGGAATGGTCAGGCAACCGACATTCCTCTTGTGGTGTTAATTAATGAGGGTTCCGCCTCTGCCTCAGAAATTCTGGCTGGAGCCTTGCAGGACTACGATCGCGCTACACTGGTTGGAGTCAAATCCTTTGGGAAAGGCTCTGTGCAAAACTGGGTGCCCCTCTCCAATAACCAGGGCGCGGCGCGTGTCACGATCGCCCGCTGGCTCACGCCAGACGAACGACTGATCGACCACCTCGGACTTGAGCCGGATGTAGTAGTCGAGATGCCGCCGGAAGATTTTGAAACGGAACGCGATCCGCAGCTCGATGCAGCCGTCCAAACGCTGCTGGCGATCCTTGAAGGCAATGCCATTCCCACGTCGCAACCTACATCCATCCCGGCGTTTACAGCCACACCTGTCCAGTAGCATACCTTAGCGTTATTCGAAAGGAAGGAAACATGTTTTTCTTTGATCCCATGTATCTATGTTTCATGATCCCTGCCCTCGCTCTGATGGGATTCGCCTCCTGGTATGTGCGGCATGCTTACAATAAGTGGAGCCAGGTACGCGCGACCAGCGGATTGACAGGTCATCAGGCAGCCCAGCGCTTGATCTCCACCGGGAATCTATATGGTGTCCAGGTCCAGGGAACTGCGGGACAGCTTAGTGACCATTACGACCCGCGCAACAAGACATTGTTCCTGTCGGAAGGTGTTGCACACAGTCCTTCGGTGGCAGCGGTGGCGATCTCTGCGCACGAGCTGGGGCACGCCCTGCAGGACGCGGAGGATTACTTCCCAATGCGGATTCGCTCGATGCTTGTACCTGCTGTCAACATCGGCTCGAACCTGGGCTGGATACTGATTATGATCGGGCTTGTCCTGCGCATGACGGAAGTTGCCTGGATCGGCGTGGCTGTCTTTGCGGCAGGTGCGCTGTTTGCGCTCGCCACCCTGCCCGTGGAATTCAATGCATCTGCCCGAGCAAAGCAGCTGCTGTACGAAACGGGCATTATTCAAACGGAAGAGGAACGACGCGGAGTCAACCAGGTCCTCAACGCTGCCGCGCTCACCTATGTGGCTGGGCTCATCACGGCAGTGCTGCAATTGCTCTACTATGTCTTTTTAGTCGGCGGCATAGGCAGACGCAGAGATTAACAGATCCTGTCATTGCGAGGAGGGCTTCAGCCCGACGACACTCCTCTGAAAGAAACACCCGCGAACTTGTCGCGGGTGTTTGTGTATAATCCTCCCGATATGCGGAAGATCATTTTTCTCCTTGTTTTATTTCTCGCCGCCGCGTTTGTATATCTCAGTTTTGGTGAACTGGAAAGCATAGTAGAAACTTTTCGATATGGAAATCTTTGGTTTCTCCTCCTCGCTACCCTGATTCAGTGTGCATGGTTTTTGATGATGGGTTTGGTCTATCGATCACTCTATCACGTGCTTGACCTGAACGAGAGTCTTCTGAGGCTCTCGTTGCTCTCTGCATCTGCCACGTTTGTCAACATTGTTGCGCCGACGATCGGCATGAGCGGCATGGCTTACTTTATCAGTCAGGCCGCGCGCAATGGGAAACCGGTTGGCAAGGTGACGATTGTCAGCATGCTGGGGTTGTTTTTAGATTATGTAGCGTTTCTCGTTGTGCTGACACTGGGGTTAATTGTGCTCTTCCGCCGGAATGACCTCGGTCCAACTGAAATCGTAGCCTCCAGTGTTATGTTTGGGGTGGCTGCCGGGTTTGGTTTTTTACTCTATCTTGGCTCGCGTTCTGCAGATGCCCTGGGCAATGCGCTCGCACGGATGGCGGGCTTGGTCAATCGTATTGTGAATCCCTTTATTCATCGAGCCTATCTCAGTGAAGAACGTGCATATCAATTTGCCCATGAGATGGCAGAAGATCTAAAGGCTTTGCCTGAAAAATATCACAGTCTCCTTGTACCATTTCTCTATTCCTTGGCAGCGAAAGCCCTGTTGATCTGCGTGTTGCTA
>JAICRQ010000573.1 GCA_025966435.1 Anaerolineales bacterium
TGCCAGCTTCGGGTTGATGCCCTCCGGCATGGCAATATCCTTCAGCAAACCCGATGTCGGCAGCGGCTCGCCTCCCACCATATCTAAAACGGCTTCCGCTAAGTTCAAGTGCCCAACGTTGACATCCACGAGCAGGGCGCGCGGGAACCAGCGACCCGCAATCCGTACGAGGTCCTCGTCGCTTTGGAACGCCGATTCTATTTTCTTTTCCAGGGCACTGCCATACGTGCTAAGGATCTCTTCGGCATTGGATCCCTCTTCTTCAACGGTATTCGGCTGATCGTTCAGGTCATGATCAGAAAGGTTTGATGCAAAGAGTCTTTCCGCGCCGTTGTCCATATCAACGGTCAGGACATCAAATGTCCCGATCTCGGGATTTGTGCCGGCGCGCACCGCAGTGACTGTGCCGCGCTTCCAATTCAACGCAGGAAAAGTAAGCTCATCGCCAACCTGATAGGAGTCTTTTGGAAGATACGTCTTCCCGCTTGCCTGACGGCGTTCCTGCATCGCAAGACGCTCTGCACGAATGCGCTCATCAACTAACACGGAAACAAGCTCTCGTGCGGTTAACGGCGTTTCATGTTCAAATAAATGATTGTGCAGATATTCGACGTCTTGTCTTGTGATCTGGAGATCAGTCCAGTAGTCTGTGGAAATAAGTGGATCGCTGACCATCACTCTGCCTTAGGATTGCATTTAATTTCTGTATAGCGCGGCTATTATACCTTACCTTGTCAAGGGATGAACACTTGAAGATGTATAATCACAAATATGCATCCGCATCTTTCACTCGCGCAAGCATTACGTGTGAACTCCTCTTCTTGTATTGCATTCATTGGCGCAGGTGGAAAAACAACGGCGATGTTTCAGTTGGCACGCGAGCTGCCGGGGCCCGTGATTGTCACGGCGACCTCTCATCTGGGCGCGTGGCAAACTGAACTTGCAGACAAACACATCGTCAACCAAACGCCTGCTGCGCTCGAAGAACTGGTACATGGATGGAAGGGCGTTATCCTTGTCACAGGTGAGATCGATAAAGAGAGAACGAAACCCATTGCCGGTGATTTATTGAGCTGGCTCCGTCAATTCTGTGGCGACCGCTCTATCCCGCTGCTGATCGAAGCGGACGGGTCGCGCGAAAAGCCTTTGAAAGCCTGGGCAGAATACGAGCCGCCTATCCCATCTTTTGTCGATGTGATTGTACAGGTAGTGGGTCTCGACGGCATTGGCAAAGCGTTGACGGCGGATCATGTACATCGCGCGGAGAAATTTTCAGGCTTAAGTGGGCTCCCGTTCGGGGAAACGATTACAACAAGCTCTTTGATACGCGTTCTAATACATCCTGAGGGCGGACTAAAAAATATCCCCCATCGAGCGCGAAGAGTTGTGCTTCTGAATCAGGCGGATACACCCGAGCTTCAATCGCTTGCACAGGGATTGTCACAATCGCTACTAGCGTCATATCATTCGGCGATCATCACCAGTTTAAAGCTGAAAAGAATCTTCGCGGTCAATGAGCCGATCGCAGGGATTGTCCTGGCGGCTGGTGAGTCGAGCCGGTATGGTCAGCCCAAGCAACTACTCGACTGGAAAGGTGAGCCGTTCGTGCGCGCCGTGACAAAAACGGCACTGCAGGCTGGGCTGTCACCGGTGGTGATTGTCACAGGTTCCAATGCGGCATCAATCGAATCTTCTGTAAACGATTTGGATGTATCCATCGTCCGCAACGAACAATGGAAGACGGGGCAGGCAGGATCAATAAAGGCTGCGGTAAAAGCTCTCGTTGCCCCTGCCGCGGCAAATGTTGGCGGAGCAATTTTTCTCCTTGCCGATCAGCCACAGCTGACTACTTCTGTCATCCGTGCCCTGGTTGAAAAACATGCGGGAGGGCTGTACCCGATTGTAGCGCCGATGGTGATAGACCGGCGCGCAAACCCTGTTTTATTCGACCGAGCCACCTTCTCAGATCTGTTGGTCCTCGAAGGAGATGTCGGTGGGCGGGCAGTCTTCCATAAACATCGGGTCGAATACTTACCCTGGCACGATGACCGTCTATTGCTGGATGTGGATACGCCAGAAATGTACCAGCGCCTGATTGCTGACGACACCTTATGATCCCGCACGTCTCGATTCTCCCACTCATGGAGCGTGCGGGATGATCTCAGCGATTATCCTGGCTGCCGGTGAGTCAAAACGGATGGGACAGCTAAAAATGTTATTGCCCTGGGGAGATCAGACGGTGATCGAGCATGTGGTCAACACGTTTTTAAAAGCAGGCATTGAAGATCTCGTGGTGGTGACCGGGGGAGGCCATGAGCAAGTGGAAAAAGCCGTGAAGCGGTATCCGGTTCGGAACATTCACAACTGGGATTACGCAGCGGGCGAAATGCTCTCATCCATCCAATGTGGGCTAAGGGAGATGCCCGAAAGCACACAGGCGGCGTTGATCGGTCTCGGAGACCAGCCTCAA
>JAICRQ010000536.1 GCA_025966435.1 Anaerolineales bacterium
AGCAGTTGGAAATCTCCGGTGCTGAGGACGGTTCGCCCCGTCACTGCATCCGGCACGGAGCGGACGACCTGCAAGGGCGAGCGTATGATAATTCCTTCCGGAGCGGGGACTGTCGCAAACAGGAAATAGAGCTGCCCATCCGGTGCCAGATAGGCTTCATCCGCGACATTGAAGTTGCCGTCACCCGCGTCCCCCGGGAGCAAGGTGGTCACTTCGCCGGTCGCGGCATCCACTCTCCATAGACCGGAGCTGAACATGCCCATCGTGGGGTTTGCGGCATACACGCTGGAACCATCCGCGGACCATTCCGTGTCGTCGCAGCAGATCAAGGCGCCTTCCCCACCGACCAGCCGGACCAGTGCATTGGTCTCAGGATAATAAATGGCGGATGAAGCACCTTCATAATAACCAAGCGTAATAAGAAGCTTGGTGCCATCCGGCGAGTATCGTTCCGGCGAATAGAGCTCGCGCGGGACGAACAAGCCGCCACCCACATCATCGATCTGATTCTCAAGGATCAGACTCGAGTTGCCGGTAGCAAACGAATACAATCGCAATCCCTGGTGTCCATATGCCAGGGTCTGCCCATCCGGGGAAAAGACGGGACTGCTAATCGTGTTGATGAATGGATTGTTCGGATCCATGTCACCGCCGTCCGCGATGATGCGGCGGTTGGAGCCAGCGGCATCAAGCAACAATAATTGATTATTCGCTACATAAGCAATGCTTCCATCGACGCGGGAGACGTCGTACTCATTTACGCTGACGGGTTCAGAGGTAACCTGGCGCTGGGTGACTCCATCGGTTTCGATCCGAAAGACCTGGGTCAGCCCGGCGCTGTCACTGCCAAGATAGTAAAAGCTGTGCGGGAGTAAAGCAGCTCCGCCAGGCG
Organism: Anaerolineales bacterium; assembly: GCA_025966435.1. GTDB lineage: Bacteria > Chloroflexota > Anaerolineae > Anaerolineales > Villigracilaceae > Defluviilinea. The sequence goes on from JAICRQ010000536.1 coordinate 893, forward strand.
ATGAGGGGGGGCTGGAAGCCGTCGTAACGGCTGTAGGGCTGACAGCTTCTGGAGCGGCAACCGTTAACGTCATTGCCACCGCGGTCCCGACCTGGTCGGGCGAAACAGGCGGCGTGACGGTTCCGCCAACGGGCGGCACTTGAGGAATGGGGATAGGTACATCGCATGCTAAAGCAGCAATTCCCAGGATCAGGAAGGCAATAAAAGGATGATTAGTTTTGCTCATGGTTACCTCATTAAGATAATAACAAACAGAGACACAAAGAATATTTTCTCAATGTCTCTGCCAATTCCGCTATCGACCATTTTGGTAATGCTACGTGTCTGCTGTTACACCTGCTCAAATCGTTCCACGGGGACGACAAATAATGTAGCTCGTTTTTCGCCGGATGGCAGGGGCGTTAAGTTTTTACGGATGATCTCCAGTGCCAGTTCCACCCGTTCGTCGCGCGTACCGATCAGAAAGGTGACAACGCCGCTTCGCAAGAAACCGCCCGTAGAAGCCACGCGCGTGATGCGATATTTCTCTGAGGTAAGCGCCTGTGTAATCTCGTCCGCGTCCTGATTTTTAACGATGAGAATGACCATTTTCATAAGGTACGCTCCTGACGATCAACTGCAATCAGATTTCCTCGAAGTGTTCCACGGGCAATGCAAAGACGGTTGCCCCGCCGACAGTGACAGGAACTGGCGTCGGCATCGGAAGAGGCGAACCTTCCAGTGGCAGAGTGAGATACTCGATACGCTGCCGGCATGACTCCTCCAGAGCCCGGAGCGCCTCTTCTTCCTGACCTCTTCGCAAACCCACTAGCAATGTGGTATTCCGGCGGCCCAGGAATCCACCCGCGCTTGCCAGATGCACAACCGGCAGATGCAGCTGCTCGAGCGCACGCGCGGCTGAGTCCTGGTCCTGCTCCTGTACTACTGCAAACAATAAGAGGTGAATTGAAGTTTCCATAGCTGACTCTTTTACATCTTCATCTTATCAGAAGTTTTTATTGAATTCAACCCGTATTCTATCCCTCTGCCCTGAAATATCCGGCCGGATTAAATTTTCCTGCGTCGGCGCCAGATCCGAAACCGAACCTGTGGCTTTCTTGTTAACCCTGTGACAATTCCTGCAGACGTTCCCGATACTCGGGAAGCTCGATCATCGGCGGGCGATCACGCTCGGCAATCTCTTCGATTTCCAGCATGAAGCTTTCCTGTTCGTAGCGGATCAACTTCATGGTTCGATTCACATTTTCCAGAATACTCTGCCCGTAACGCGACTCCAGCTTGCGGATCACCGCCTGGATAATGGCAAAGGACATTTTGCTCAACGCCTCCAGCGGCTGGTTATGATGGATGCGCTCCTGCAGGTCCACCTGGGCAATGGAAGTTAAGCCGAACTTCTCCAGCATGTCGATGAGCAGACCGATCTCCACGCCATAGCCCGAGAAAAAGCCGCACTGCTCGAGCGCCGCGCGCGTCCCGCCATATTCGCCCGAGAGAGGCTGAATGACGCCCGAAAGCTCGGGGTAAAACAGATTGAGCAGCGGGCGTGCCGTCAATTCGGTGACTCTGCCCCCGCCGCCAGCCTGGATCTTGCCTCCCACGCGTAACGGACGGCGGTAAAACCCTTTGACAAATTGAACATCGCGACGCAGCAGCAGCGGACCGATCAGCCCATAGGCAAAGCGCGGATGAATATTGACAATGTCTGTATCCAGCCAGATGATGATATCACCCTGTGTGCAGTACAGGCTTTTCCAGAGCGCTTCTCCTTTGCCGCGCCGCGCTCCATGATCTGGCAGAACCTCCTGGTGAATATACACAGGTACACCCAGGCTTTGCGCGATCTCGCGCGTTTGATCTTGGGAATTGGAATCGATCAAAACGATTTCATCCAGAAGTGGAGCAGTTTCCACCAGTGCAT
>JAICRQ010000198.1 GCA_025966435.1 Anaerolineales bacterium
AGGATGACCGGGATGAGGAGCAGGATTAAGGTTTGAAAGGTGAAACGTTTTGTCGTGGGTTGAGAAGATGCTTGAGTCATGGGTCACCTCTACGCTAGCACTTCGAACATGCCGTTCCAACCGAGCTCGGCAAACTCAGTCACGTGAGCATGGAACATATACATGCCGGGATACTTGTAGCTGAATTCCAGAATACCGCGCTGCGCCTGCCCCTGGATAATCGTGTCGGTAAACTCGCTGGGGATGAGGCTTGTACCTGTGGGGTAGTAGTTAAAGAAATTTGCGTGCAGGTGAAACGAGTTCAGCAGGTCAAATTCCAGGATATTCACAAGGTAGATGCGTACCGTTTCGCCCACGCGGATCTGGATAGGATGATTCTGATAATGGAACGGGATGCCATTGACCGCATAGAAATCGTTGGCGTCGTCAAAGTCGATGTCAATGCCGTTCATCACCATAACCATTTCGCGGTCCACGGGCGGACGTCCCTCTTTGGGATCGACAATGAACGCGCCGTAGAGTCCCTTGGCGATGTGGCGTGCCAGCGGGAAGACATGGCAGTGATAGAGGTGCAGACCGAACGGTTCCGCATCGAACTCGTAGATGAAACTGCCGCCTGGCTCCACAAGCCCACCAGGACCCGTGCCGGGGACGCCGTCCATTTCACCTGGATGAAAGCCGTGAAAGTGCATGGAGTGTGGATGGTTGCTTCCATTGCTGAGGTGGATTCGGATACGATCGCCCTCTGTGGCTCGAATCGTCGGACCTGGGATCCGTCCGTTGTACGTCCAGGCGGGGAATTCAATGCCGGGAATGACTTCGATATTCTTGTTCAGCGCAACGATCTTATACTCGCGCAGGGTCCGACCATCCGGTAATGTCGATACTTCGCCGTAATCGAAATCCGTCAGGATATCGGTGGGGTTGAACCCGTTGGCTTCATGGTCTACCTCTCCCACCGTACCGGGCAAATCGCCATGATCCCCTTGCTGCATGACATGAGATGTATGCGTCTCTACAGGTTGATCCGTCGCATGTTGATGACGGTTTTGTGTCAGAGTGGTCGCGCCCGCCGTGCCCAGGACGGCGAGTCCACCCACTTTGAGAAAGTCTCTTCTGGATAAAGGCTTCATAGAATCTCCTTGCAGCTAAAACAAAATTTAGGCTTACCTAAATATTTTAGGCGAAAAAAAGAACCGCGTCAAGGGCGCGGCTCCTTTCATTTTTCGTAAGTGGAGCGAATTATTTTCTTCGCCGTAACCACTTCCCTCCGGATACGAGCGAAATCAATACAAATGCAATTGCAATCCATGTAAATGCGGTTTGATCTGTAGCAAGCCCAATGGTAAGAAATACCAATCCCAGGATGAGAAAAATCATCGACAAACGTTTACGCGGCTGTTGTTTTGTCATGCTGTGATTATACATAAGTTATTCAGGATCACTTCACTAGAATTGAAAGGATATCCTTGTTTTCCGCCTTCTCTTAGTCGTTTCGTGATTACTGAGATCATTGAAAAAGTTTTAATATTCAATAGTATTGTCATCGTGTGAGTTTATGTCATAATAAGAAATAATGTTTGCTAATAACCCTTTGCGTTAAAAGAGGTGAATGATGCGCATTTGCATTCTAACAGATGAAGTACCCGAAGATTTCGATCCCGCGCCGTATATGCAGGGGTTTGACTGGGAGATGGTCACGATGACCGACCCTGTGATCGAAGTCCTTCGCCAACTGGATGCACGCAATGAGTTCGATGTCTATCTGAATATCTGCGAAGGCTATGAAAGGGATGATGATTCCGATTGGGAGTATGAGGGGATCGACGTCATCAAAGCGCTGGAAAAGCTAAACCTTCCCTTCACCGGAGCAGACTCCAGCTTCTTCGACCCCACCCGCGAAGAGATGCAGGCAGCCGCCGATGCACATGGAGTCGGTTTTGCAAAGGGTTATCAGGTAAAGAGCGTGGAGGAAGCACAACAGCTTGTTAAGAATTTGCGGTATCCAATCATGGTCAAGCACCCTAAAAGTTACGGAAGTACAGGGATGTTCCGCGAGTCCCGTGTAGATACGCCTGAGCAGTTGGCGAAGCAGGTCGAGCGCGTTTGCAGTGAATTTGGCGCGGCGCGCATGGAAGAGTTCATCGTGGGGAAGGAGTACAACGTGCTCGTTGTCGATGACCCCGATAACCCGGAGAATCCGATTGCGTACCCGCCTACAGAACTGGTCTTCCCACCCGGTGAGGAATTCTGGCACACGGACGTGAAATGGGATTACAACGTTCCCTTCGATTTCAAGGAAGTGACCGATCCTGAGCTGATCGCCCGCCTGCACGATACTGCCATCGGCATGTACAAAGCCATGCACGGCGTGTCCTACGGGCGCTGTGACATCCGTATGAATGAGCAGGGAGAGTTATTCATCCTGGAGATCAACCCAAACCCCGCTATCATGCTCAAGCCTGAAGAGTATGGACCAGCGGACTATATGATCCTGTATGACGAAGGCGGCTACAAGCTTTTCTTCGAGCGAATCATTCGGAACGCGCTCACACGCCAGAAGCAGAGAGCCGCCGCGAATTAATGGATGGCGGCATGGCAAGTCATTTGCCATCCACAGACCCCATTAAAGAAAGACCCGCACTATTAGGTGCGGGCTTCTGTTTCCTGGCTGGAGAGAGAGTTCAAATACTCATACACCTGGAGGGCTTCATTTCCGCCAGCCTGTGCATGAGCGATCAGCGGGATGCCATGCGGACCCAAACCGTTGAGCGCCTCGGGGTAGGTTTCCAGGGTTGCTCTAACAATGTCCAGGTGCCCGAGCATAGCGGCGGCGAAGAGATCGAGGCGGGCGCCATGTTCGAGCAGATATACGGCAATGTCCCTTCTGCCCATGTGAGCCGCTGCGCCCAGGCCTGTTTCCCAATCCCCGCCGCCCCAATCCCAGGCACTATTAACCAGCGCAGGCACCTCGGCGAGCAATTCTTTGACTCGATCCAGGTCGCCGTGCGCGTTTCCGACAAACTCCTGCACAAGGCTTGCTTCCAGAGCGGGTTTTTTCTCCATTTTTTCTCCTATATCATTAAGACGCACAATGACTCAAGAAATATTACGTTTTAAACCTGACTTTATTATATTTCGATTTTGTTCCTCTCGAGCACGTCCGCGGTAACCGGCTGTAGGAACGGGGTTTATACCTAATAACGCTTTACAGCGTGCGTCTGTTCCGCTGTCCATCTAGCCCTTGGTTAGTGTTGTTACATAGAGAGTTTGAATGCGGATATACTTTGCCGTGTAGAATGTACCAACCTTGCAATCTAATTTCTATATTAATTTGGGAATTAGTTTGTAAGAAGTCCAACGGCAATTAGATTTGAATCAGACTAACTGTATTTGACTGGTTCTTTGAAGAATAAGAAATGACAAAGATATTCCTGAGTTCAATGATGGTTTTCTTTCTGGTCGCTGCTTGTAATGGGGAGAAAGATATCACAACAGTGTTTCCATCCATTACGCCAGAACCGAGCTTCACGCCAACTTTTACACCAACAAAGATTCGCCCGACCAGGACTTTTCCTCCACCTCCAACTCGCACTCCGTTTCCGGATTACCAAACCAGACAGGTAATTTTTAATTATTATGTAGTCGGTAACCATGCCGACTATAATCTGTTCTTTGCACCAGAATCTTGTTGCTCTATTACGAGAATGGTGTTGTATAACGATGGGCAATTGCTAATAGCGGATAAAGCTAACACATACAAACAAAAGGTTTTATCGCCAGCTGAAATCAAAGAGTTTCTGTCGAAGCTAGAGACTTTAGGTTTCTACTCCCTCGAATCAAATCAACAACACGATCCAACAGATAAACTATATGATTTCGGAAACAATTATCAAGAGAGTTTTGATGCTCTGCGAGACTGCATTTTCGTCGATGCCGACAGGTCAAGAAATCTTTGTGTTTATGAACCTAATCTACAGTTTTTGATACCAAAGATGAAGAATATTATCAAATATCTTGATGAATATGAGCCGGCAGGTATGACTCCTTATTACCCAGACCGTATTTTCTTGTCAATAGAAACAATAGACCCTGCCACCGAAAACCTGCCTGCAACAGCAATCCCCTGGGACGAACACTTCCGGGAAATGCCTAGTGCAACTGTATATCTTGATGGGGAGATGGCTAAAGAAATCTTCATGCTTTTTGCCAGCAAAGAGAACGGCATAGTATTTTCGCAAAATGGCAATGAATACATGGTATATATTCGTGTCATATTACCTCATGAAAAGTTGACGAATGCAAACTAGTAAAACCAGCCAACATAGCATGCACCGGACGGCTGGGAGTGTGCGCGTTTTACGGATTGTTTCCACCTTGAGCAGCTTCCCATTTCCGGGCGTTTTTCTCCTCAGCCGCCGGTAACGCGAACCGTTGAGCGAGAGAACGCGCAACAAAAGTAAAGAGAATTTATGGGAGAAGAACTACTTACAGATGCTATCCGTAACATGGTCGATGATGGCAACTTTGCTGGTGCAGCCATCCTGGTTTGGCAGGATGGCAAGGTAATACAGGCTGCGGGGGTAGGCTGGAGGGATATAGCATCCCAGCTGCCAATGGAGAGGAACACATTGTTCCGCATCGCATCGATGACAAAGCCAATTACATCTACGATGGCACTCATGTTATTTGATGAAGGTCGGTTCGCGTTGAACGATCCGGTTACACGTTGGGCACCAGAGTTTTCTCAGATGCGTGTCCTGTGCTCGTCTACAGCCTCGCTCGATCAAACGGATCCGGCAGAGCGACCCATTACTTTTGAAGATCTGCTGACTCACCGTTCCGGCCTAACGTATGCGGATTTTCATTCTGGTTCCATCGCGAACGCGTATAAAGATGCATTGGGCGGCGATATCGACAGTACAGTGCTCCCCGATGATTGGATTGCCAGACTCGCCGCACTACCTTTGATCGATCAGCCGGGAACGGCATTTCACTATGGTCACTCAACCGATCTCCTGGGCTTGCTCATTGCACGCATAGAAGATGCACCGCTGGCCGATGTGCTCAAAGGCCGAATTTTCGACCCACTTGGAATGAATGACACTGACTTTACTGTTCCATTGGAGAAGCAGCAGCGGCGGGCTGGGGCATACGGCTTTGACGATGCTGGTCAACTATGTAAGCGTCTCACTGGTCCGGGTGACTCGTTCCTCCCTGAACGACCTGAAGGGATGGCTTATGTCTCTGGCGGACAAGGGCTTTGGTCAACCGTGGACGATTATCTTACTTTCGCGCGGATGTTCTTAAATGCAGGCACTGTGAATGATGTCCGGTTGTTGCAACCTGAGACCTTCAAACGAATGGTGACCAACTGCCTAAGCGAGAACCAACGGACAAATGCCGGGTCAATGCTCGACGCTGGTCATGGATTCGGGTTAGGGGTCGCAATGGTGCTTGATCCCCTGAAAGCGGGGAGTCAGCCCTGTGGTGGCGGTATGGGCGCTGTTGGCTGGCCTGGCGGCTTCGGCGGTTGGTGGCGAGCCGATCCCAGTAATAACTCTGTGCTGATCTTCCTGGCGCATAATATGGTTGAGCTGGAGCAACTCTTTAATGGAATTGGTCTTGGTGTATATGATGCAATCACGCAGTTTCAAGCTCACGCTTCGTCCTTGCTACGATAAAACAGGCGGCGTGGTTGATGATCTTAGCTACCTACTTTGAACAAGGCAACCAGATAGTAATCTAGATGTTGGAGGAACTCAGTCATGAGAAAAGTTACTGTGCTGGAACATATCTCCCTTGATGGTGTCATACAAGCCCCAGGCGGGCCAGACGAAGATACCAGTGGCGGCTTCGCGTATGGCGGGTGGATCGCACCATATTCCGACGAAGTTCTTGGAACGGCTCTGCGAAAGCAGATGAACCTGCCGTTCGACCTGTTGTTAGGGCGCACAACCTTTGACATTTGGGAGCCGTTCTGGCCGCAACATGCGGACGAATGGCCAGGCGTCAACACGGCGACCAAGTACGTCGCCTCGAATACCAGGACTTCTAGCAAATGGCAACCATCCGTGTTTTTAAGCGGAGATATTGCAGAAAAAGTCACCGAACTCAAGCAACAGCCAGGGCCGGATTTGAATGTTTGGGGAAGTGGTAATCTCCTACAGACGCTTATGAAGCATGATTTGGTCGATGCGTTCTGGCTAATGATCTACCCGATCACGTTGGGCAGTGGAAAGCGGTTGTTTGCCGATGGCACGATCCCTGCGGCGTTCAAGGTGACGGAAAGCACAGTGGGCTCGAATGGCGTCATTGTCGCGAACTACGAGCGTGCTGGCGCAATCACAACCGGAAGTTCTTAACAGCAAGGAGAGCTGCTCCCCGGCAGACTCCAATCGCGCCCCAGTGCCAGTAAGGCAAGCTGTTAGGGTTCCGGTCCAATCAAAAACTCCAATGCTGTAAAATTCGGGGAATTATCATGGTTCTCTTTGCCGTCAGCATCTTCCTCTCTGCTTTCCTACTATTTCAGCTCCAGCCGATGATCGGTAAGTTCATCCTGCCGTG
>JAICRQ010000575.1 GCA_025966435.1 Anaerolineales bacterium
CAAACTCGCGCACCCGTTTTTCATAGTCTGTTCCTTCATCGCCTGCCGCATGAGAAATGACCAGTTCCGCTGGCAGCCCAAGGCGCCTTGTAAGTTCGATCGCGTGTTCGATCCCCTTGCGCTTGATAATGCGTGTCGGCTGGAGGATCAGGTACTGACCCGGAGCAACTCCCAGATCCGCGCGCGCCGAAAGCGCATATTCATCCAATGGGGGAGGTGGCGAATCGAAATCCATCACATTCGGAATAAGCATCGCAGCAATGCCTAAGCGCGTAGCCAGTTGCTGTGCCTGGACCGAGTTGATCACCACGTGTCGAATAGAGGGAAGACTGGGTGGGAAGGCAGTTGCAAGATAATCACGCACACTGTTGTTCATGAATCGCTGGCGCTCCCAGTGAAAATCATGGTGGTGAGCGATGACCGGATAACCGGTCTCGGCGATAAAGTCGGTTATTGCCAGCCCCAGAGGAATGTTTACAGGGATGGTCAGTGCGTTCTCGATAATAAGAGCTTCCAGCCGGAACTGGTGAGCAAACTTGTAAAGATGCTCCTTGAAATACTCCTTTAATTCCTGAACCTGTTTTGAGATTCGCGCCGGGCGGATGTACACAGAGAAGAAATCCTGGTGAAGTTCTTCGATCTCCGGGTGTGTCTTGCGCCCTTCGTGAAGGATTCCCCACGTCCCCGCAAAGACAACTTGGTTGATCGCGTCAATGGTCGGATGCCGGTAAAACGCCTCGGGAACCACATAACTGATTTCCGTAGGGCGGTCCGATAAACCACTAAAATAAAAACACTGATGCCCCAGCCGTTCGATGACGGTTGCCCATTTGGCGGTTTCAAGAGAAACGCCATCAGTACCTGCGAAACGCGTGGAGATAAATCCAATCCGTCGGGATGGTGCCATGTCAAGCCTCCTTCTCCATATATTTAAATTTGCTGCAATGCAACACGATGCTGAAAATGCTTTATACCATAATCAAAACGGCTCGTGAATTTCTCACGAACCGTGCGTTGGATCTGCATGGAAAAAGATTGGACTAGACCCGAACTGCCGCTTCCTGCGCCCGCAGCTTCTCCGTCGCACGGAAGTATTTCAGATAGCGCATGGAATTGGCATCCCTACCGAGCAGCAGGTCAATTGCCTTGATGCAACTGCCAAGCTTGATGGGGTCTGTAATGGCGGTGGTGATACCGGTTTGAATTGCCAGCGCAAGGAAGGCGCTGTTGACCGAATGGCGGTCCGGCAAGCCAAACGAGACATTGCTCGCGCCCAGGCTGATATTCACGCCATATTCTTTTTTGACCAGCTCAATGGTTTTGAGCGTCACCAGAGCCGCGTTGCTGTTGTGACCCACCGTCATCACCAGCGGGTCGATGATGATGTCCTCGATGGGGATTCCCATTTTCGCCGCGCGCTCGATGATTGTTCCCGCCGCGGCAAGACGCCCTTCCGGTGTGGCTGGGATTCCTTCCTCGCCAATCGTCAAGCCGATGACCGCCGCGCCGCGATCCTTCACGAGGGGCAGCACAGTGGCAAGCTGTTTCTCCTCGCCATTCACAGAGTTGACCAACGGTTTTCCCGGCGCCAGCTTCAACCCCGCCTCCAGGATTTTCGGTTCATTCGAGTCGATACAAAGCGGCACATCCACCGCGGCTAGAACTGCCTCCACAACTTTTGGCATGATTGCCACTTCATCGATCTGCGGGTGACCCACATTCACGTCCAGCACCTCCGCGCCCCAGGCGACCTGTCGCTGTGCCAGGTGTTTGACGTAATCAAAATTCTGCTCCACCAGCGCCTGCCCCAGCTTTTTCATGCCGGTCGGGTTTACTTTCTCCCCGATGATCACAAATGGCTTATCTGCGCCAATGACCACTTCTTTTGTATTACTCTTCAAAATGGTGTGCATTGTTCCGCTCCTGGTGGGTTGATTTATCGAACACAAATTCTTTTGGTATGAGTCCTGCTTCCATCACGATGCGCGGGATGACCTCGTCCCAGCCTACGGGCATCAGATGAACGCCGTGGATACCCTGCCTGTGAAAGGTCTTGATCTGACTGATCAGCTCCAGAGCGATCTGCACGCCTTCTGCCTGTGCATTGCCAGATCGATCCGCCTGTTCCATGCGATCTATCACTCTCTTTGGGAGATACACACCCGGCACGTTCCCCAGCCGCTGTGCCATCTTCAAGCTCTTAAGAGGGGTGACTCCTGCCAGAATATAGACCTTGCCCAGCACGTCGCGTTTGGCAAGCTCATTCAACCAGACTTCCATGCCGGCAATATCGAAGATCAGATTGGTCTGGAAGAACTGCGCGCCGGCATTGACCTTCTTCTGTTCGCGCAGCGCCTGGAACCTGGGATTCGACGAGAACGGAGAAGCTGCCGCGCCCAGAAAGAATTTGGGCGGATGCTTGATCTCGCGTCCATCCAGATATTTGCCCTCGTCGCGCATCC
>JAICRQ010000404.1 GCA_025966435.1 Anaerolineales bacterium
CACTGGGCGTGCAAATGCAGTCCACTCAGGGTGGAGGCTGGGGCAGCCGGAGGAGTCTTGCTGCGGTCCCGGTCGGTTCGTTAACGTACCCGGTTGTGGACCTTCTCCATCTTGCGGCTGCCCGTGGAGTCGTCTGCTATGGGCCGTCCCGAGGCAATGAGCCGACGTTCGTCCGGGGAGACGCGTGGATTCCCAAATGGAAGGATGTACCGCAGAACAAAGCGGAAGGACTCCTCCTGCGCAAATACCTGCGGGCGTTTGGCCCGGCGACCGCGGCAGATTTTGCGCTGTGGAGCGGCCTAACGCTCACGGAGGCTCGTGCGATCTGGAGCCGCGAACAATCCAACTTCGCCTCGGTCAATGTAGAAGGCTGGATGGCGGAGGTCCTGCAGGAGGATCTCGAGGGACTGGCACAGGCTGAGTTCGAGCACCCGCTCGTTCGGCTTTTGCCGTATTTCGATACGTTTTTGCTTGGTCATAAGGAAAGAGATCATCTGATGCCTGCTAGGCACCGGCCCCAAGTCTACCGCCCGCAAGGGTGGATCGCGCCGGTGATTCTCGTGGACGGTCGCATCGCCGGCGTCTGGGAACAGGCGCGGGAGGGGAGCCGCCTGCGCATCAAGGTGACGAAGTTTGGGTCGATCCCGCGGCGCGTCGCCGCCGGCATCCGTGAAGAAGCGCAGGACCTCGCCCGCTTCCTTGGAAGTACAGACTTCAATATCCAGATTGCTTAAGATAAGGAACTTCTATGGAGCTTACGTGGATTTATTCATCAGAAAACGTGGACTGGGAGGAGCTTTCTGCGCTGTATCGGGTTGCCCCATTGGGACAGAAAGATCCTGCCGATCTCAAAATTGCGTTTGCCAACAGCATGTTCAAGTGTTTTGTCTATGACTCCGGAACATTGGTCGCTGCCGGGCGAGCACTTGCGGATGGAAGAGATTGTTCCTATATTTGTGACGTAGCGGTGCTGCCCAGCCATCAGGGGCTTGGGATTGGCAAGGAGGTTGTGTCTCAACTCGTCAATTTTTCCAAGGATCATAAAAAAATTATTCTTTATGCGGCCGCCGGCAAGGAACCCTTCTATAGGAAGCTTGGCTTCAAACGGATGACGACCGCCATGGCAATTTTCAAAAACGAGGCGCAGGCACTTGCAAATGGTGTCATTGCCGACGATTAATGCTAAGGGATTTAGCTGGAATCAAAAACGGAGACAGCCCTGTGGCTGTCTCCGTTTCGATTCAGAGAACACTAGAACAACTTCAGCACCGCCGTGCTTGCCCAGGCAAATAGGAACTGTGGAACGAGACTGATGACCACTGTCGCTACTGCGGTGGCGATGGTCGTAAAGTCAAGGAAGGGCTCTCGTTGCGTCTGCGGGTCACCGTCGCGCATGTACATGATCACGACCACGCGCAAATAGTAATACGCAGACACAACGGACGTCAGCACGCCAATGATCGCCAGACCGTAAAACCCACCATCGATCACGGCGCTGAATAGGTAAATTTTTCCAACCAGCCCCAGAGTGGGCGGCAGACCGATGAGTGAGAGCATGAAGACAGCCATAGCAGCCGCCAGGAGAGGGTGCTTACGCGCAAGACCCGCGTAGTCTGTCAGCTCTAATCCCCGTCCCTCTGATCTTTCGAGGGCGATCACCACCCCCCACGCGCCAAAGTTTGTAATGACATACGCAACGAGATAGAAGAGTCCCGCGGCAATGGAATTGGGCGCCACGTCAGGGTTGCCATAGGGCACGAACGCCATCAATATGTATCCCGCCTGTGCAATGCTCGAATACGCCAGCAGGCGTTTAATATTGGTTTGCGCAATGGCAATCACGTTGCCAAGAATCATGGTCGCGGCAGCCAGCACCCAGAGGATGTCAGTCATATCCACGGAAATGGATGGAAACGCCGTCGCAAACACACGCAGCAAGGCGGCGAACCCGGCGATCTTCGCACCCGAGGACATGAACGCCGTCACCGCCGAGGGCGCGCCCTGGTATACATCGGGCGTCCACATGTGGAAGGGCACCGCCGCGACCTTGAAACCAAATCCCACCAGAATAAGCGCTGCGCCGATGGATAACAGCAATAAGTTCTCAGAACCAGGAGCGGCGCGCTCAACAATCGCAACGAGATTTGTGGAACCCGTCGCGCCGTAGACCAGCGCCGTCCCATAAACGACAAACCCTGTTGCAAACGCGCCCAGCAGAAAATACTTAAGTCCCGCTTCCTCGGACTCTGCACGCGGGCGGGCGAAAGCAGCCAGGACGTAGAGGGGAATCGAAAGCAGTTCCAACGCCAGGAAGACGACGATCAAATCGGCAGCCTGTGCCATCCACATCATACCGGTCACGCTGAAGAGCAGCAGGGTGTAGTACTCGCCGCGCTCGAGTCCCATGCGTTTTACATATCCATAAGCTAGGGCAACACCGAGGAGTCCTGTTACGAGCAGCAAGGCATTGACGAAGACCGCAAACCCATCGAGGACAACCATACCCTGAAAGGCTGTGATTCCTTGTCCGATTTGTGTGAGGGTAAAGCCGAGCGTGAGCGCCAAGCCTAGCGCCGAGAGCAATGCCGTGATTCCCTTGCGTTCCTTCGAGATGAAGAGGTCCACCAGAAGCAATACACAAGCCCAAACGGTCAAAAAGATGAGCGGCCAAATCGCTTGGAAATCTTGAGGTTGAGGTATCATGATCGTTTAGCGGGCCGCCACGCTGGAAACGCTCGCGACCAGTTGATCTACAGCGGGCGCCATCAGCTCGAAGAATGGCTTGGGATACAGCCCGATCCAGAAGATCAGGATGAGGAGGGGAACCATGATCGCGATCTCGCGCCAGTTGAGGTCGCGCAGACCCCGCCCGTGACTCTTCGCTTCATCCACCACCTCGCCCTGCGGACCAAGAAACATCGTCTGGAACATGAAGAGGAGGTACACAGCCGCCATGATAATGCCCAGGGCGGAAATGCCTGCGTACCAGGAGTTATTGATCGCTTCAGAACCAAACGCGCCGAGCAAAATGGTGAACTCGCCCACGAACCCGTTCAGCCCCGGCAAGCCCATCGAAGAGAGTGCGGTGATCAACATCATCGTCGCAAAGATGGGCGTTATCTTCCATAAGCCGCCATACAATTTCAGCTCGCGCGTATGCGTCTGTTCATAGATCATACCGACGAGCAGAAATAACGCACCCGTGCTCAGACCGTGATTGATCATCTGCAAGATCGCGCCCTGTACGCCCTGCGAGTTGAGCGCAAACAAACCCAGCATCACAAAGCCAAGGTGGCTCACCGAAGAATACGCCACCAGTTTCTTTACGTCTGCCTGGGCGTAGGAGACAGCCGCGCCGTAAATGATGCCGATCGTCGCCAGCAGCGCGATCCACGGTGCCGCCTGGACGGATGCCTCCGGGAACAGCGGAATGTTGAAGCGCAGAAAGCCATAGGTACCGAGCTTTAGCAGAACGCCCGCCAGAATGACGGAGCCCGCCGTCGGCGCTTCCACATGTGCATCCGGCAGCCAGGAATGCAGGGGCCACATCGGCACTTTGATGGCAAACGCCGCCGCGAACGCCAGGAACAGCCACATCTGTGTCGTGGGCTCGATGTTAATCCCGATCAGGTCCGGCAGTGCGAACGTCCCACCGGCGATGCCCAGCCACAGAATCGCCAGCAGCATCAAAATGGACCCCGCCATCGTATACAGGAAAAACTTGATCGCGGCATAGATGCGGCGCGGTCCGCCCCAGATGCCGATGATGAAGTACATTGGCACGAGCGTAAATTCCCAGAAGATGTAGAAAAGGAATAAGTCCTGCGCCAGGAAGACTCCCATCATGCCGATCTC
>JAICRQ010000370.1 GCA_025966435.1 Anaerolineales bacterium
CGGCGCAATCGAGTTCAGCAAATCGCTCGGATTGAACACATTCGAGCTAGGCTGGGTGCAATCGGTGCGCGTGACTGAAGTCACCTGCGCATTGATCAAGGGAAAGGCAGAGGAGCAGGGCGTCTCCTTAAGTGTCCACGCCCCTTATTTTATCAACTTGAATGCGTTGGACGATGAGTGGCCCAAGTCGCGCAAGCGCTTGATGGACGCGGCGATCTACGGCAACCTGGCAGGCGCGACGGACGTTATCTTTCACCCTGGCTCCTATTTTATGAATCCCCCGGAAGAAGTATTGAAGCTTGCCATTCCGCGCTTGCGCGGTTGTGTAGAGGAGTTACGAAAGGCAGGTAACCCGGTCACATTGCGGCCCGAAACGATGGGCAAATCGGCTATGCTCGGTTCCTTCGAGGATGCCCTTGCGATGAGCACAGCCATCGAAGGGGTGGAACCCTGTATTGATTTCGCCCACCTGCATGCCCGCCCCGGCGATGGGACAATGAACACTTATGAAGAGTGGTCGGCGTTATTGAAGGTGTATCAGAAGAAGCTGGGAAAGAAAGCTCTAAAGCGGCTGCACATCCATCTTTCGGGGATCGAATATGGACCGAAAGGCGAGAAGAATCACCTCGCCGTGGACAAGTCCGATCTGAAGTTGAATCTCCTGTTTCAAGCGTTGAAAGAGTTTGGATGTGCGGGTCGCATCCTCTGCGAGAGCCCCATTATGGAAGAGGATGCGTTGATCATGAAAAAAACCTGGATGAAGGTGAGTGGAGAAAAGGAGTAACAGTAACTGGATAAAAGTAGTGCGAACAACAGTTCGCACTCTTTTCTTAATTAAGTTTGTAGATTTATGATCACCTGCGTTTCAACATGCTCCTACCCTAGAGCAGCAAGCGCTTAGACAGATTTCTCCGGAAAATTCATCGCGCGCATCAGTGCGGCAAACTCCGGGTCATCCCGCAGCCAGGCGAACCTCGGCTCCACATTAGACCAGACCAGCCAGCTTGAGCGTTCCTCGAACGCCTTCCGCAGCCAGGCAATCACCTGTTCTCTGTCCCGAAACCCGTTGTAGATCACGGCAATCCAGTAGGACGGAATATACTGGTCTTTGGACCTCTGCTTCAACTTCTCCAAAATCTGCAGCGCCCTCTCACTTCGTCCCGCGGAAGCCAATCCGTGCCCTAACATGGCGAGTGCGATGGTGCTTTCCCCCGAAAGGTTGACTGCGATTTCCAGCTCATCGATCGCTTCGACAAACATCCCCAGCTCCAGGTAAGGTCTTCCAAACCAGATGTGGGTTGCCATAAAGCTCGGGTCCAATTCGACGACCCGTTTATATTCCTCGATGGCTCGTTCATACTGACCGGCTAGATACAGGACATGCCCTACACCTGTATTGATCGCGAGCGAAAGAGGATCCAGCTCGCGTGCCTTCTCGATTTCCGTCAGCGCCTCCTCGAACCTGCCCATTGCCTTCAGGTAATCCGCGTAGAAGTGATGAGCGAGGGCGTAATTAAAGTTCGTGCTGATCGCCTCCCTGAACTCATCCTCCGCGCCCGTCCAATCCCAGTCGTACTGGAATTTGATCAGTCCCAGCGATGTGTGAGCCGCAGCCAGGCCCGGGTTCAACGCGAGCGCCTTCTTCACAGCCTCCTTCGCCCTGGGATACGCTTCGTTGGGTGCCATGAACTCAAGCAGCGCCAACGCGGCATAGGTATCTGCCAGTCCCACGTAAGCCCGCGCGTAATTTCCGTCAAGGCTGATCGCTTTTTCGAAGAAACTGACAGCCTTCTTGAGGTCCTCTTCTGTCCTCTTGTTCCAGAGCTGCCTGCCGCGCAAATAACTTATATAGGCCTCTGTGCTGAACGTGGTTGTCCTTGGTTCCTCTCTATGTTTCCCGCCAAAGATGTGATCCTTCAACGCCTCCGCCACATGCTGGGCGATCTCGCTCTGGATCGCGAACACATCCTTGACCTCGCGGTCATATTTATGGGCCCAGCTGGGCACTTCTTTCGATGTTTCGACGAGCTGGACAGAAATCCGGATCTTGGGTCCCACCTTCCGGACGCTCCCTTCGAGGATACTGCCGACATTCAACTCTCTGCCAATTTCGGCGATTGGCTTGTGTGCTCTCTTATATCTCATCACAGATGTCCTGGCGATCACCTTGAGACCACTGATCATGGATATCGATGAGATTAATTCCTCGGTCATGCCGTCGGCGAAGTATTCATCCACCTGATCGGGACTGATGTTCACAAACGGAAGGACGGCGATCCGGCCCTTGGGCAGCGCCGCCCGGGCTGGCGCAGGCTGGCTTCCATCTTCCCCGTAACCGGCAATGCGGTATACCTCCATCGGTGTGAAGACGTTCTTAAGCTCCGGCATTCCTATCGTTTCGAACTCATATTCGACCTTGTTGAAGACGCTGGCGTAAACCTGTGCTGTGACGCATATTCCTCCGGGCAGAGCCAGGGCTTCGATCCTGGATGCAATGTTGACCGCGTCGCCAGATACCTCTCTTCCGCGGTGGAGTACATCTCCCAGATGAATCCCGATTCGTATTAAAACGCGGTCTTCGAAAGGGCGCTGCGAGTTCCAGTCCCTGAGCGTGGATTGGATGGCAACCGCGCAATGGACGGCATCGAGCGAGCTTGCAAATTCGACAAAAAACGCATCGCCAATGGCTTCGACCTCTCTACCCTTATACTTGCCGAGAAGAGCCCGAATCAATCGTCTCTGTTCCTCGAGGAGTTGTATGGCAAGAGACTCATCTCTCTGGGCGAGCGCGGTAAAGCCGACCATGTCCGTGAACATGATCGCCGCAAGCCGTCGCTCACCGTCGAGCAGCTCGAAGTCGTTCATTCTACGTAAGTCCTCTATGTTATAAAAATCGAGTTGTTACAACGTGCAGGAAAACCTCATGAAGTATAGCACGCCTCTACCGCTGCCATCGCCAATTACTATTTACCAATTGCCATTTACTAATTACCATGTACCAATTACCATCCCCTTCTACTGCGCCGTATTGCCTCCATCCACCAGCAGCAAATGCCCTGTGACAAATGAGGAATCGTCCGACGCCAGGAACAACACAGCCTGCGCGATCTCTTCTGGTCTGCCGAAGCGACCCATAGGGATGTATTCGCCGGATTCTTTCATCGCTCTTTCGATGGTTACCGGATCGGAATCCTCAAAATATCCCTTTTCGATCCAGCGATCTACAAACGTATCGCCGGGGCAAACAGCATTGACGCGAATATTTTCGCGCGCAAAATCGAGCGCCATGGATTTTGTCATCATCGCCACTGCACCTTTGCTCATGATGTACGGGAACGCATCCCTGCCCGCCACCACAGACCAATCCGATCCATTATTGACGATCACGCCTTTCCCCTGGTTTCGCATGTGGGGCAGGACCAGCTTGCTCATACGCCAGACCGCGGTCACATTGATGGCAAGCGTCTCATTCCATATTTCTTCCGAAGTCGTTTCGGCTGTCCCGCTGGTCACGATGCCCGCGTTGTTGAACAGGATGTCGACGCGGCCGAATTCGGCAAGAGTCCGTTCGACGACGCGGGCGCAATCACCGGCTTGGGCATGATCTGCTTCCACAAAAACACAGCGCGCGCCTGATGCGCGGATCTCATTTTCCAGCCGTTGACCTAATTCCGCGCGGCGTCCCGTAATGACGACGTGTGCGCCTTCCTCTGCGAATAAGAGCGCGGTCGCTTTCCCAATCCCGGATGTGGCGCCGGTGATAATGGCAACGTTGCCCGTGAGTTTGCCCATGTGATTCTCCTTCTTGACAAGAGGATTATATTCACAATAACATATCCGTATGAATCAACCAAACGGCATCAAAGCAATTTTCTTCGACCTCGACGGGACATTACGTCATAGTGTTCCTACAGGCGGTGAAGTGTTCACCGATTATGTAAAGACCCTGGGTTTAGCGGTGGATGAGGAAGCGAACCTGCGCGCTATGCGCTGGGAGCATTTTTACTGGGCAAGCTCTGTGGACTTGCGCAACGATCTGCTCGCGCATCCGATGGAAACCGAAACGTTCTGGATTGAATACAGCCGCCGCCGTCTTCTCGCTCTGGGTGCTCCCCCCGAATGGGCAGCGGAATTTGCACCCCAGATTTCGATCCACATGGGTGAGGTCTACAAACCGGATAGCATCGTCCCGGAAGA
>JAICRQ010000351.1 GCA_025966435.1 Anaerolineales bacterium
GCAAGAATCATCACAAACCATCTTCAGAAATGCCGAGATGTCACAGAAATTGCCTTTGCCTTTCCTGGTCCGTTCGATTATGAGAGTGGAATCTGCCTAATCCGGAACCAGGAAAAATATGACTCACTATACGGGCTGGATATTAGTGCAAATCTAAAGGAAATTCTCGAGATGTCGAACCTTGAGATTCGTTATCGGAACGACGCGGAAGCAGCCATTCTGGGAGAGGCGCTCTATGGAACTGGCATGCCCTATTCCCGCCTGATCGGGTTGACGCTCGGCACGGGACTGGGATCCGCCTTTGTCGCGGATAGAAAACTCATCACAGGGGGCGCAAACATTCCGTACCGTGGATGGCTCTATTCAATTCCTTTTGGCACTCAGCGAGCGGATGACATGTTTTCCACACGAGGGCTGCTTACCCGTTTGCGAGAGCACGGTATCCACGCAACCGATATTGCCTCGGCGCTTCGTAGCTCTGAAGAGGTTACCCGTGTACTGGCACAGGCATTCGCAGCCTTTGGCTCGGATCTCGGTGCCTTTCTCCAACCATTCATCTCGGATTTCGGCGCGGAGGCGGTTCTCGTTACTGGTGGGATTGCAGAAACGTGGGACCGCTTCGCACCGTCGCTGACGCGGTCACTTTCGGTGCCTGTGCTCAAAGGGACGCTGGGTAGACGCGCGGCTCTTCTCGGCGCTGCGGCTCTTTATTTCTAGCTGACACCAGAGCCTCTTATTTCGTCTTTTTGTGTTAATCTAAGAAACAAATTGACTCACCTTTTGTTTCTCGCTATAATGAACTCGCCTGGGGGAGATAGGGTTGGATCGTACAATCATGATGATAGCAGTCACACCAAAGGGGTCCCACAGGTAGTGATGGCGCATCGCCAACGCAGAACTCATAACACACAGATGCAGATATATTGTAATCATGCATGTTAGCCTGAGAACGCCCAGGCAGGATAAAAGGAGGTGGAACACCCAAAACATCAGAGCTGTTGCACGTGCAAAGCATTTGACCTACTGTTGAACCAACCGAGGAAAGAAGGAAAGAAGGAGAGAAAGAGATGAGAATGCCCCGTATCTTATTCACCACTCTTGTCATCGCAGCCTTTGTTCTATCAGCCTGTGGCGGAGGCCAAACGCAGACCCCCGCGACAGATGTGCCTACGGAACTACCTACCGAAGTAATGACGGAGGCGCCAACTGAAATGCCGACCGAAGCTCCCACAGAAGCGCCAACCGAAGTAGCCACGGATCCTGCGGCGACAGCCGAAGCTACCATTACACCGACCCTTGGTCCCCCGGCAGGGGATGTGAGCTTCTTCTCCACACAATTCAATATTGTGGAAGAAGGTGAGAAGTTCCGCGCCATCCTGGCAGAGGGCGGTAACTATGACTTTACCGGGTCTGAAGAAGGTCCGTTGATCGACCTTGTTTTGGCGGGCGCACAGACGGGTCAGGGTCAAGTCGATGTGGTCGGCGCACTGCATGGTACCTTCCCATCGCTCACAGATGCGATGATGAATATGACCGACGTGGTCGATGACCTATCGGCAGACCGCGAATTTAGTCAAGCCTACTTAGAGACCGGCTTGTTAGGAACCGAAGATTATCTGTACTACGTGCCCTGGATGCAGGCAACCTACATCATGGCAGCGCGCACCGAAGCACTCGACTATCTTCCCGAGGGCGCTGACGTCAATGCCCTCACCTATGAGCAGTTTGCCGAATGGTGCCAGACTCTGATGGACGAAACCGGCGGACCAAAGTGCGGCATGCCTCATGCCGGGCTGTTCCACCGCTTCCTGGAAGGCTTCCTCTGGCCCTCCTACACAGGCGGCATGGTCAGCCAGTTCAAGAGCCCTGAGGCAGTAGCGATGCTGGAGTGGGCGCGCGATAGTTTGTGGCCCACCCTTCACCCTCAATCGATCAGTTATGAGTTCATGCAAGAGCCGCTGCAATCGGGGGAGGTCTGGGTTGCCTTCGACCATGTAGCACGGTTGATCGAGGCTCTCAACGCCGATCCGGAGAATTTCGTAGCCTTCCCGGCACCGGCAGGACCTGCCGGACGCGGTTTTATGCCTGTCGTTGTTGGACTAGGCATCCCGAATGACGCGCCGAACCCCGAAGCAGCTATGGCGTTGATCGACCATCTGACGCAGCCGGAAACCCAGAAACAGGTCCTGAGCGAACTGGCATTCTTCCCGGTAGTCAGCGGTGTGGATACCTCTGACTTGCCCGCCGGCGTGGCACTGGAAGCCGCGGCGGTGGAAGCGACCGTCAACGCCTCGGATGCGATCCCCGCTCTGATACCTGTCGGTGTGGGCGCGCGCGGTGGTGATATCAACAATATCTTCCGCGCCGCGTTCGATCGCGTCGTGCTGGAAGGCGAGGATCCGGCGACGGTTCTCGAAGAAGAAGCAACCAATTTGCAGGCCGTCCTGGACGAAACAGGAGCACCCTGCTGGGCGCCAGATCCCGTCAGTGAAGGGCCGTGCCAGGTTGAGTAAATAAATCTGTTCGTCATTAAGCCTGGTGCATGGGATGCGTCCCATGCACCAGGCAAACCCTTCCAGAACATTGTGAGTGAGGTGCTTCTATGACAACCGCTGCCAAGGCGAAGGGTCGAAAAAACGTAAACTGGGCGCCCTATATACTGATCTTGCCCTCTTTCATTTATCTCATCCTGTTCTTTGGCTGGCCCATGATACAGGGACTGATCCTGGCGGTGAGGGAGGAACGTGCTCTCCTGACTCTCCGCACGGATGCAGAGCGCAACAGTACTGTGTCAGGTCAATTGCCTCGAGGAAGTCAGGTTGATATCTTAGGGCAGCAAGGAAACCAGATTCCACAGGGGGAAGCTGGGCAGGGTGATCTGCTCACGGAAGTCTGGTTCCAGATTCGGGCGGAGGGAAGTGATGGAGAGCCCGTCGAAGGCTGGACGCCGGAACGACGCATCCGAGTGCGCGAATCCGATGCCAATGGTGTACCGGTTGCGGGAACGGTTCGATCGATCCTGTCCAGCAGCGCTGATCCTCTCACAAGTGTGTACGCGGAAGCAGATGAAGGCAGTGATGTTGTGGGGCAACTCGAGGCGAGGGCTCCTGTCGAAATTCTCGGTCAGGCTACGCTCGAAGTCTGGTTTCAGATCCGCGGGGAAAATGGAAGTCAAACCGTTGAGGGTTGGGTTCCATCGCGCTATCTCAACGCATTAGGGGATGGCACACGAGGGAGGATTGAAGAAGGAGACACAAGCCAGTTCACCACCCGGTATATCCAGAGTATGGTCAATGACCGGTTCTTCTGGCCCGCCCTGCGCACAACCTTGCTGTTGATCGTGCTCATCATCCCGGCACAGTTTGTGCTGGCGATCATTATGGCGCTGGTCATCCAGGCAGACCTGAAAGGGAGCGGATTGTTTTTGTATGTTTTTTCCATTGCCCTCGGTGTCTCGGATCTCGCGGTGGGCATCCTCTGGTATTCGATTTTCACGCAATCAGGATATCTCAACTCGATCTTACAAGGGCTCGGCTTGATCGACTCGCCCATTATCTATTTATCTGCTGACTCACGCTACTGGATTCTCATTGCTATCTGGCTGGCAGAGATGTGGCGCGCGACGGCAATTGTGATGGTGATTGTCGTTGCTGGCATGCAGGCGATCTCGCGCGAAGTGTTGGAGGCGGCTGAGGTGTTTGGTGCCACGCTCTGGCAGCGGGTTCGATATGTAATCCTTCCGCTGCTGCGCCCTAGCCTGCAGGTTGCTCTCATTCTGCGCACGATCCTGGCGTTTCAAGTGTTTGCGGTGGTCATCGTCATGAGTGGAGGGGACATCATCACCGTGCTCGCCAATGAGACCTACCGCCAGTATTACGAGCTTCGTAATTTCAATGTAGCTGCGGCCTATGCCAGCTTTATTCTCCTGTTATCGATGATCACTGCGTTCTTTTACGTGCGTGCGGTGCGCACACAAGAGGAGGTAGCCGAATGACTACCGTAGCAGAAACCCAAAAGACAAGCGCCCAGGTTTCACCGGAGGTGAAAGCCATCCACCGGCGGATGCTGCGGCGACATCGCCTTACCCGTGCCCTGACCTATCTGGTAGGCATCTTAATCTCGCTCTGGGTACTGATTCCCATCCTGTTCATCACCTCAATGGCATTGACCACGCCGGCGGAAGTGCGAGCGTATCCAAAAGGTATTTTGCCCTTTATTCCTCTCTCTACCGAAACGCTGGAGTTCTTCCTTAGCTCGAGAGGCATTATCCCCGGTCTGAAGAACAGCGTCATTGTCGCGGTGATTACACTGATTTTATCTACGCTCATCGCGGCTCCCGCGGGTTATGCCTTA
>JAICRQ010000500.1 GCA_025966435.1 Anaerolineales bacterium
CCCCCAGGAAAGATATTCGAACGGGATACGAAATGTCAGCACACGTGAACCATCGTCTGACTGCCACCAGAACAAACGTGATGGCAGTCCTTTCTCGTGTGGCATCGGGCGCAAAAAGGTGTAATAGTCAATGCCGCTCTTCTTGAGGATTTGCGGCAGTGTCCCGGCGTGACCGAAACTGTCCACGTTGAATCCAGTTCGGGCGATGACACCGAATTTCTCTTTGAAGTAACGTTGCGCATACAGCCCATGGCGGACGAATGACTCGCCTGCCGGAATGTTGCAATCCGGTTCCACCCACCAGCCGCCAACGATGCCCCAACGCCCTTCCCTCACGCGCTCCTGGATCTCGGCAAACATCTGAGGATCTGATTCTTCCACCCACTGATAAAACGCCGCCGAGCTGGAAACGAAAGTGAAGTCAGGATATTCCTTCATCCGGTCGAGAGCGGAACGGAAGCTGGCTCTGACCTCGTGGAACCCTTCCTGCCATTGCCAGAGCCACACGGGGTCGATATGCGCGTTACCGATCATGTGAAGTTTGCGTAGTTTCAAAATGGTCTCCAAATTTTGGATCTGTTTATGTCAGGGGACAGGCAGAGGGTCCCGTCCGTTCAACCCAAACGTCGGCAGGCTATTTTGCCAGTCCAGGGGTGCAAGATACAAACGGCGATAGCCATCCGGCGCCCAACCGTGGAACATGATCCAGGTTTCGCCGTCGTCATCCGTCACGACATCTTGTCCACCAGGTCCAACCAGACCCGCCGCGAGATCCGTTGCAATCAGTGGCTCCTCCGCTTTGACATACGGACCGAAGATATCATCCGCAACGGCATAACCGGTGGCATAGCGCCGGTCGTTATAGGCATTGGCAGAATAGAATAAGTAATATTTACCATCCTGTTGCCATAACGTGGGCGCTTCGACCAGGTTCCCTTCCCATCTCTGATCCACCGTGAGTAATTGTTGCGGTTCTCCTTCAAGAGTTAGACCATCGGCGGAAACCTGTTGGATGTAGAGCCAGACTTGATAGCCACTCGAGTTGCCGTCGTTCTTCCAGAGTACATAACGCTGACCATCTTCATCTACAAAAGAACTGGGATCTATGGAACCCCCTCGATCGGTCTGACAGATGAACGGCTCCGGATTGGCGGAGGTAAATGGATCGGTGGGATCCTCACTGATAGCAACACCGATGCATTGTGTCCCATCAAAGCCGATGGCAAAGCGGGCTGTAAAATACATAACATACTGGTTTTCGCTCGGGCTAAACACCTCAGGCGCCCAGGCCCAGCCAAATTTTTGAACTGCCCAGGCGGGCAGCTCTGGTAATGCATCCTCTAGCAATTCCCAATGGACTAAGTCTGTGGAGCGCGCGACCTGGATGTTAATGTTGTTTCCATTTGTTGCGTAGGCGTAATATACATTGCCAACCTGAACAACGTCTGGGTCAGGGAAGTCCTGGTCGAGGACAGGGTTGGTAAACGTGGCAGGGGAAGGCATTGGCGTCGGAGAGGGTGCAGTTATCGACATAGAGGAACACGCGGATAGCAACATCGGGAGAAGTAACAATCCAATTGTCTTGCCGCGAATAGGAATCATGTGGTATCTCGTGCCAGAACCGTGACCAATGCCTCGGCTTGCTGCCCGAATCGCTGACTGGCAACGGTGAGATCCACAGCGATTCGAACGCGGCGGACAACCAGACCGTCCGGGGGAGTCACTGAGAAGGAAAGCTGATGGATACCGGAAATTTGTTGCGTCTGTTCCATTGGGTTGACTTCCCAGCCCTGGGGTACCACAACTCGAATAGTGGCCTCCTCCGGTTGGGGGAACGGGTTGCGGATTTCAACCTCGAAGGGAATCGTCTCACCTGCGGAAGCAGTAACTTGATAGGGAGAGATACGCGCGAGAAATCCCTCCGCGCCAAGGTTGGGTGTCTCAGGCAGGAGCTCGCGATGCAAGCGATCGAGCGCCTCCGCGTCCGCAGCAATTTGTTGGGGATACGCAGATGTCACTCGTAAAGGCTGCCAGTGACCAGAGAGAATCAAATCGGGTTGAAGACGATCATAGAGCTTTGCAGTCGCTGCATAATCTCCGATTGCATAACGGTTCTGATAAACATAATTCCATGCGAGACCATCATCGCCCTGATATTGGTCTCCAGTAGCCAAGACGCGCAGCCCATCCACCTCAAATTCCACTGCAACGGCATAGCGAGTGTGGCCGGGCAAGGGATGTAGCGTCAGCGTGTACTCCTCCCAGGAGATAGGCTGGCCGAGCGGCAGGCGGCGATCCACAGGAATAGGGTCGTACCAGAGACAGGGCAAATCGTAGCGGGCGGGATGTTCCAAGATATCGGCAAAGTTTTCCGACGCCCAGACCTCCGCTCTTTCCACCTGGCGTAAGAGATTACAGCCTGCCACATGGTCATCATGATAATGGGTCGGCAGGACAACATCGATCTTTTTTACGCCAAACTGTGCTTTGAGTGCGGGTAAGGTATAAAGCCAGGGACGGCGTGATGCGCGATCACTGCCGGCAGCGATTCCAGTGATAAAGTCGTAACCAAAATCAATGAAGAGCGCTTTTCCGCTATCGGAGAGGAGCACGTACATGTTCGCCATGCTGACGCGATGCATCAGCAAATGAGGAGTTCCTCGTTTATGCAGTCCCTCTCCAATAGAGAGGACTGGCTGATATGGCTTTTCTCGCAACTCGAACAGACGGGGGTTCTGTTTGCGGCGCTGCAACAATTCCCAGGAGCGCTCGATGAGCAAAGCAATTGCAGACTTCGGATCATCGATCGGATCGCCGTGCGATGGCAAGAGCAGGTCAATCTGACGATTCTGCAGATCGAGCAGCGAAGCCAGACCAGCAGCTACTCCTTCTGCGCCGTTATACGTCCATTGCGTGGCAGCCAGGCTGAGCACTTTGCCTGGCCCATAGATCAGATCCCCACTGAATAGCATCTGTCTCCCATTCAGCTCAACCAGTAAACTGATTGAGCCGGTGGTGTGCCCAGGCGTGGGAATGACAGTAATAGAGTGGGCAGCGAACGTGCGCGTTTCATAATCCTGTAACGTCCCAGCTACCGGAACAGA
>JAICRQ010000418.1 GCA_025966435.1 Anaerolineales bacterium
AAACGGACTCTACGGCGGCATCGCCCGCCAGCGCGACCTTCTCAACCCACCGCGGCTGAAGATCATCCTCGTCGATCACAACGAGTCCGGGCAGGCAATCGCCGCCCTCGAAGAAGCGGAGCTGCTGGAAATTCTGGATCATCACCGGCTTGGAAATCCCCACACCCACGCGCCGATCCGTTTTACGGTGGATATCGTGGGCTCAACTTCGACTCTCGTCTGCGAGCAAACTGTAGAAACCGGACTTTCCATGCCCCCAGCCTTAGCCGGTGCACTGCTCGCCGGGCTTCTGTCAGATACCCTAATCCTGACGTCTCCCACCACCACACAGCGCGACAAGCAGGCTGCTGTACGGCTCGCACGCTGGGCGTTCGTAGGAAATAGTCCGCTCCAGGGTGAGACGGTCACGTCCTATGGCAAAGCAGTCCTTTCCGCCGGCGCGGGACTGTCGAACCGCAAACCGGAAGAAATCGTCAGCACCGATATCAAAACCTATGAAGCAGGCGGCTTCCGGCTCGCCATCGCTCAGGTAGAGGTGACAGACCTGATGCAGCTTTCCGAGCATCTCGAACCCCTCACGAATGCGCTCGATGACCTGAAAACGAAACGCAGCCTGGACTTTGCGATGCTGCTCGTCACCGACGTGGTGCGCGGCTCCAGCCGGCTGATCGTTTCCTCCGGCGCGCCGCCTTTACTGGATGACCTACCCTATCCTCCTCTCGCGGATGGCACGCGCGATGCGCGAGACGTAGTGTCCAGAAAAAAGCAACTATTGCCGGTGGTGCTGGGCTTGTTGGAGAGATAATGGAACTGCAAAAATTGATCCACCGCGCCATGGACCTTCGGACACAGTATGATAAAAAAGACAAACAACTCTACGGTTCGCCCTCCACAGACGAAGACATTGCACAAGCGTTTCTCGGGGATGTCAACAATCTCGTAAAACTGGTGAGCGCAACGCATGGAAAAGTGAAAATTGCAAACAGCACAGAAAAACTGGGATCTCAGCTTTCTCATTGTTTGTGGTCGGTGATCGTCCTGGCAAAGATGCACAACATTGACATCGAGCAGTCCTTCATGGAAACGATGGACAAGCTGGAGAATCATTTACTGGAAACGCAGGAATGATTCAGCCATCACAAAATCAGAATGAATATGACGGTTGACATCTACAGGGCTCTTGCAGAAATCGAAAAAAGCAACGAATCTGCCGCGCTGTGCACAGTGGTGAAGAGTATCGGTTCCACGCCGCGGCACGTGGGCAGCAAGATGCTTGTATATCCGGATAAGAAATTCGTCGGCACGGTTGGAGGCGGAGATCTGGAAAACCGCGTGCTCAACGAAGCACTACTTGCTATGGATGACGGTCAGACGCGTTTGCTCTCCTATACGATGGCGGACCCCGCCCGCGGCGACCCGGGCGTATGTGGCGGAACCGTGGAGGTGTTCGTGGAACCGATCCTTCCCCCTGCAACGATCGTTGTCATTGGCGCCGGGCATGTGGGCAAAGCTGTTGTCCACTTGGCGAAGTGGCTAGGATTCCGCGTTGCCGTAAGCGATGACCGCCCGGAGTTTTGTAATCCTGAGGCGACGCCAGACGCTGATGCATATTATCCCGTTCCTATGGGGGAACTCCCCGCGCACCTCAAGCTCAATAACCGCACCTATATCGTCATCACCAGCCGCGGCTCGAGCATCGATGCACAGGGACTGCCGGGATTACTCGAAGCAGACGCAGCGTATGTCGGCGTGATCGGGTCAAAACGGCGCTGGCTGACAACGGTCAAAGCCTTGCAGGCAAAAGGCGTATCAGAGGAAAGGATCGCGCGCGTCCATTCACCTATGGGGCTGGAACTGAATGCGGAGACTCCGGAGGAGATCGCTGTCAGCATACTGGCGGAGATCCTCATGCTCAGAGATAAAGGCACGGGGAAACCGATGAAAGCAAACAAAACAGAAGCGGGGGGCGGATCAACTGCCGGTGATTGAAACGACTGCTGCGGAAATCCGTATAAAGGATAGAAAAACGGTTCCGCACAGAGCACCATCTTCGGCTTGTAGCGCGTCCGTGCATGGACTATAATGAATTTGTTATCATTTTCCAAGGAGAAATAACATGGCTAGAATCTTCGACGTCATTGAATACCCGAGTGAGATGAGGGATGAGATCGTCCATCGTTTCCCTGAAACCGGCATTGGCGATTTTCGAATCGGTTCACAGGTGATCGTGCGCGAATCGC
Organism: Anaerolineales bacterium; assembly: GCA_025966435.1. GTDB lineage: Bacteria > Chloroflexota > Anaerolineae > Anaerolineales > Villigracilaceae > Defluviilinea. The sequence continues at coordinate 2,241 of JAICRQ010000418.1, forward strand.
AGGCGGCAGTCTTTTTTCGCGATGGGCAGGCACTGGATGTCTTTCGGGCGGGACGACACACCATCACCACCGCAAATATTCCGTTGTTAGTCAATCTCATCGGCAAGCTGTTCAATGACCGGACGCCTTTCACCGCGGAGGTCTTCTTTGTCTCCATGAAAGAATTTGCAAACGAGAAGTGGGGCACGCCCCAGCCGATCATTGTCCGCAACCCTGGCATGGGATTGGGCGTTGCCTTGCTCCAGGGCTTCGGCACGTATTCCTTCCAGGTAAAAGACCCCCAGCAATTTGTGACGCAGCTCGTTGGTGCGCAAGGCGCCTACCGTACAACGGACATCGAAGAACGCTTAAAAATGATGCTTCTTTCCAAGCTACAGGATGTGCTGGGCGAGACGACCGCTGCCAGCAGTGTCGTGGACCTGATCGGACTCACGGAGGAGGTCGGCGCGGCGGTGCGGGCGAAGGCACAGGATGATTTCGAAGCCCTTGGGATGCAGTTAAAGTCGTTTTATATCGGGAACCTCAAACCGTCCAGCAAATCGGCGCAGGAATTGCGCGACATGGGCATGCTCGACATGGCAACCTACACCCAGCTCCAGGCAGCGGACGCCATGCGCGATGCCGCACAGAACCCGAGCGGTGGCGCTGGTCTTACCGCCGGCATCGGCGCTGGAATGGGCATCGGCAATTTGATGCAGCAAGCCACGTCTGGTGCAATGCAACAACAGCAGGGTGGAGGTGGTGCGAAGGCCTCGGGAGGAATCCCTGATGTGATGACCCCGGCAGAGGCTGCCGCGATCCTCAAGGTTTCAGAAGAAGATGTCATTGCCGCAATCAACGACAAAAGCCTGAAAGCCAAGAAGATGGGTAACGCCTACCGTATCAGCAAGACGGCATTGGAAGAGTTTTTGGCGAGTTAAGTTGCGCAAGATGTAAAAGGAGTCTGGCTAACCAGACTCCTTTTTGATTCCAATCGGTGGTCGAGTGTCCTGTTGCTCCAGCAGTTGAACTGCTGGAGAACGAATATAACGAATCATTCCAAATCACTGATCACATCGGAAACCGAATCCAGCACATCGCCTGCAAGCACCGAGGTAGTTGTGCCAAGATCATCCGCAGCGTAGAGCCCCGCCTGGGCGTGAATCCACGCGCCTGCGACCGCGGCTTCGTACGCCTCGAGTCCCTGGGCGCGGAGACCGACGATGAGCCCTGCCAGCACGTCACCCGTTCCGGCACGAGCAAGTGCGGGAGAAGCGACGGGAATCACGGTCGAGCGCCCGTCCGGCGAAGCAATGAACGTAAACGCGCCCTTCAGCACAACGACATGCCCCCATTCCTTCGCGTATTTACCGGCAATCTCGAGACGACTTTCCTGAATTTCATCCTTCGATAATTCCGTCAACACAGACATCTCACCAGGGTGCGGAGTCAAAACCGCCGGTGCAGGAATTTTCTTCTGCCAGTCTTTGATCTGGGCCAGCAGCTTCAACCCATCCGCGTCGACAACTAT
>JAICRQ010000506.1 GCA_025966435.1 Anaerolineales bacterium
GCGAGTACCTGGATTTTCTTGGCGGCTTCGGCATGATGGACCTCGGATGGAGCCACCCTGATGTGGTTTCGACCGTCAAAGCACAGTTGAACCGATCTCCCATGCCTTCACAGGAACTCATCGATCCCCTGCGCGGTGTGCTGGCAAAGCTGCTTGCAACCATCACGCCTGGGGATCTGAAATATAGCTGGTTTGCGGCAAGTGGGACGGAAGCGAATGAAGCTGCCATCAAAATTGCAAAACTCTACACAGGCAAGACCGCATTCATTGTGGGTGTGAGAGCATTTCATGGCAAGACCATGGGTTCCCTCTCCCTGATGGGCAAATCTGATTATCGCGCCGCGATGGGACCGATGTATTCGGGACAGGTTTATCACGTGCCCTTTGGGGATGCCGAGGCAGTCGAGAAACAACTCGAGATTTGTGAAAAAGTCGGGATAGGCGTGGCGGCTGTGATGTTCGAGCCCATCCAGGGGGAGTCGGGGGCAATCGTCCCGCCGGATGATTTCTGGCCGCGGGTGCGCGCGGCGACGAAGAAGCACGGCGTTCTTCTGATCGCGGATGAAGTGCAGACGGGCCTCGGACGGACGGGGAAGCTGTGGGGCGTGGAACACTGGGACGTTGTTCCCGACATTCTGACCGCTGCCAAGTCTCTCGGCGGAGGCGTCATGCCGATCAGCGCGGTTTCTACCACGGAGGAGATCTTTTACCCGATGATGTACCCAAATCCGTTCATGCACACAACAACTACTGGTGGCGGGGCTCTGGCTTGCTCGGCGGCGATTGCTACGATCCACGTCACGCTGCGCGAACGGTTGTGGGAGCAGGCGGCTGTCAAAGGTGAATATCTCATGCCGCAGCTGCAAAGATTTGTTGAACAATACCCGCAAATTTATGAGAAAATAACGGGTAAAGGATTACTGATCGGCATGCATTTCCAAAGCCCTCAGATCGGTTATAAAGTTGCCTCCGAATTGTTTAAGCGCGGGGTGCTTGTGTCTGGCACGCTGACCAGCGCGCAAACAGTTCGGATCGAGCCGCCGTTAATTGTCACGATAGAGCAGCTCGATATGGCACTCGAACGGTTGGAAGATACTCTTAAATCCGTCGCAAGGAGCATGGAACATGGCTGAATTCGCGGTTGAAATGCAGGATGTGCTGAAGCAGTTCGTCACGCCGGAAGGGGGGATTCTCAACGCGGTCAATCATGTCACGATGCAAATCAGGGATGGCGAATTCTTCTCCCTGCTGGGTCCATCCGGCTGTGGGAAAACAACATCTCTGCGGATGATCGCCGGGTTTGAACTACCCACTGCCGGGCAGATCTTTATCCATGGCAAGGAGATGAGCCAGGTGCCGGCATTCCAGCGACCCGTGAACACTGTCTTCCAACAGTACGCCCTTTTCCCGCATATGACCGTAGAACAGAATATTGGTTTTGGATTGGAGATGAAAAGCATCTCCAGAGCAGAACGCTCGAGGCGCGTTTCCGAAGCGCTGGAAATGGTTCGTCTGCCCGGGATGGAAATGCGCCGCCCGAAGCAACTCTCTGGCGGGCAGCAGCAGCGTATTGCTCTCGCCCGCGCCCTGATCAACAAACCGGAAGTGCTCCTGCTCGACGAGCCGCTTGGTGCGCTGGACTTGAAATTACGAAAAGAGATGCAGCTCGAACTTAAAACGCTTCAGCGCGAAGTGGGAATTACGTTTATTTATGTCACGCATGATCAGGAAGAAGCTCTGACGATGAGTGACCGTATTGCGGTCATGAGTAAAGGGAACGTGCTCCAGATCGGAAAGCCTCAGGAGATCTATGAAAGCCCGGCTAGCAAATACGTCGCTGACTTTATCGGAGAGACAAATTTCATTGACGGCGTTGTAAAAGGGCGGAATGGATCTAATGTCGAGGTGGAGTTGGATGGAACAGGCGTGATCTGTGTCGAATCGACCCGCAGCTTTGCAAACGGTCAGCAGGTGTCAGTGGCGGTGCGGCCCGAAAAACTACGCCTGAACACGCAAATCGAAAATGGAAACAACCTCCAGGGTCTCATCGAGGATGTGATCTACATCGGCACGGACACGCATTATGGCATACGGTTTGCCGGCGGTCAAAAAGTCCGGGTGCGCGAGCAGAATATCTTGCAAGGGCATCACGAAATTATTCAGATCGGTGAAGAGGCGTCGGTCTCGTTTGCGTACTCGTCTTCGCGACTTCTCACGGAGTAAGGCAGATCCCATGTTGAAATCCTTTCGACGTAACAAAGGTCTGCAATTATTTGGACTGGTGAGCCCGGGGGCGTTATGGATTCTATTGTTTTTCAACCTGCCTCTGCTGATCGTATTATTCATCAGCCTTGTGGAGCGCGGCCGGGCAGGTGGCATCAAGCTTCCCCCTGTCTACACCCTGGAAAATTACCAGCAGTTGTTCAATGCCTGCGCCTCAGAATTTTCGGGACCGGACTGTGACCCATTCCTCTACATCGGTATCTTCGGACATTCAGTGCGTATTGCGTTGATCGTAACATTTTGGTGTATTCTTCTCGGGTACCCTCTGTCCTACTTCATTTCAAGGCAGCGACCGGTCTTGCGTGATGCGCTCATGATCCTGGTCATCATTCCCTTCTGGACAAACTTCCTGGTGCGTACGTATGCGCTCAAACAAGTGCTTGCAACAGAAGGATTGCTCAATTCAGTTTTAATAAATCTGAATTTGATCAATCAGCCGCTTGAGTTGCTGTTCAATGAGTTCGCGGTCAATGTGGGACTGATCTATGGCTACCTGCCGTTCGCGGTCCTGCCGATGTATGCCTCGATCGAAAAATTTGACCACTCGTTGATGGAAGCCGCCTCAGACCTGGGCGCGCCGCCCTGGCGTGCCTTCCTGCGGGTGATGCTGCCTATGACGCTCCCCGGCGTGATCGCCGCGCTCGTGTTGGTCTTTGTGCCTGTGGTCGGCGCGTTCATCACGCCAGACATTATGGGCGGCGGAAAGATCGAAATGATCGGGACGCTGATCAACCGCCAGTTTGGCGTATCGCGCAACTGGCC
>JAICRQ010000073.1 GCA_025966435.1 Anaerolineales bacterium
GCGCTCCTCCTGCCAGGTCTGGTCGACCACCGCGTGAGACCACAGCATCCACTTCATCGGGAAGCTCCGCGGCAGCCATTAGCGCGGCAGCGGCTCCCGTGCTCGAACCAAACAATCCCTTTTTAAGGCCATACGCGTAGGGCTGTAACGTCAGCCACTCCAGTACCCCAGCAGTTCGCCTGGCGAGCAGATCGATATCAAAACGCAAATAGCGTGTTTGCAGGTCGCTTTCCTCCTCATAGGCGGTCAACAGATCGAAGAGCAGAGTAGCCAGGCCGCCCTCCTGTAACGTCTGCGCGACATATTGATTGCGCGGACTGTGACGACTGCTCCCGCTTCCATGAACAAAAACAACAAATCCCCTTGCGTCTTTCGGGATGCTCACAATGCCCTCCAGGCGAACACCCGTACTTAAGATTTGAACGTACCGATTTTCTGTGTTTGTTTTATTCATGTTTCCTCTACTCAAAACTACTTACCCGTATAAATATTGGTGATTCGCTTCCTCTAACAACATTCGTACTTCTTCATCTGTGACTTGTGAGAAGTCCTCATACCAGCGCCCGACCCCGTAAAACGGCTCCGGTGTGATCGCGCACACGATTTCATCAACTTCCGTCCGAAACGCTTCACATGCCTCCGGTGCTGCGGCGGGCACCGCGACAACGATTCGGGCAGGATCTTGTGCGCGCAGTCCGGCGATGGCGGCACGCATGCTTGCCCCCGTGGCGAGTCCATCATCGATCAGGAGGATCGTGCGCTCGCTGACTTCAGGCATGGGGCGATTCCCTCTATAGAGTTCTTCACGCCGCTGTAGTTCCCGTAATTCACGTTTTGCAACAATGTTGATCACTTCCTCCGGAATACTCAACATGCGGACAATATCCCCGTTTAAGACACGCACACCACCCGAGGCAACCGCTCCCATCGCTAATTCTTCACGCCCGGGCAACCCCAGTTTTCGGACAATAAATACATCCAGCGGGGCACTCAAAGCCAGCGCGACTTCATAAGCAACGGGTACACCTCCGCGCGGTAAAGCCAGTACCACGATATCTGGTTTTACGGCGTACGCCGATAGTTTCTGTGCCAGCTTTCTGCCCGCATCCCGGCGGTCTTTGAATGGTGACATCTCTCCTTCTTTCGTTCATTTTTGTAATGCGTTCCTGCTTTACAAGTGAGTGTAGTCGTCTCAAAATACTATAATCTGTGCCATCCATAAAAGAAATCAGGAATATCCCCTGCCAAGTAGGGTTTTTCCTAACAGCCGGGCTACATGATGAAATAGGACCCGTCTCAAGCTGAGACGGGTCCCTGTTCTACGGCAATGCGGGGACGGTTGTTCCCTGCGGGTAGATTAGATATACGGTTCCACCCGAGGCTTCGAGCCAGAGCGGCTCGAGCTCAGAGCGTTGATAAATTCGCTGCACGCTGGCGTTATCTGGTGAGGCGGGATCGTTGACGATTGGGTTACCCGAAGCGTCGAAGCCAACCAGCACAAACAAATGTCCGTTTGTGGATCCGATGCTAGCGCCGGTCAGGTCTCCGCTGCCCCAGGCGATGGACATCACTACAGGCACACCTGCCTTCACATATTCCTCCACCTTGTCCAGGCTGGTAAAGCGAGCGACATAACCTTCATAGCCTTGTGTTGCGGCATAGGCGGTATTGAACGGCCAGTTGCCATGACCATCATAGATCCAATCATAAACGCCATCCACGGCGGCGCGGACACGCGTTTCACAGGAGGCATTATCTTCACCGCCACCACTCCAGTGACCCAGCACCATCGAAGTGGACGTGGGGCTGCACCAGACCTCTCCACCATCCGGGTACACCATCTGAGAGCATTCCGGGATGTCAACCAGTGAATTCCAGTTCGCCGGATTGCCCTGAGAGACGCTTCCTTTTTTGGGAGCTGAGGTGGAATAAGCGACAGATGCATTCCACACGCTGGGCGTTGTTACCCCATCTGCGCTGAACAGGCGAAGCTTGAGCTGGAATTTGTTCGTGGTGGCTTTCTTAGCCGAAGAGACAAATGTATCTACAGCCACGAACCCATCTGAATCTCCCTGCGATTGCACAGAATGACGCCGGATCGTGGAGTCATCTGATGCCCAGATGCCCAGAACGTACCACTTGCTCCAGCGTGCCCCATATTGCGCCCGGAACTGCACCTCGATCCAGGAGCCCGCAGGGGTAGATGCATTCCAGGAGGCGATGGCTTCCTTGTAGTTAAATGCCGTGGTGATCTCCGGGCTGGTCGCTTCCCCGACAAAGAACGAGCTGCCATTGTAGTAATTTCCCCCGTTATAGGTTCCTGCAGCAAATGGGTCGGAATCCGCGATTGCGGTTGTGGAGTCGAATTCAAGCGCGCCAGCGTTAAGCTTTACGCCGCTGAGCGTCCAGCCATTAAAGCCATTGTCGGCAGCTCGCCAGCGGACAAATCCCGTTTGGTATGCCGCATCCCCCCCTTTCGCAGAAACGGATGAAACTGTGTTGAGCATGAAAACTCCGATCAGGATAATGCGTGCCAATGCAAGAATCACCTTTTTCATCACTTAACTCTCCTCGTTACAATTGGTCTGGATACAAAAGGGTGGGAAAAGATTATGGAATCTCTGCTGTCATTTCTCCTGGGCTGAGATGGACGAACATCAATACTTTACAGGAAAGTGGCTCAAAAAGCAATAAGAACTTGGTTACAAAAAACCGCTTCATTATGGAAGCGGTCTGATGATCTGGTTATCTAGTTATTTTCTTCGTCTTGGTGCAAGACGATTGCGGGTATGACGTGTTGGTGTAGGAGCCGGGCGCGGCGGGCGATTCCCACTGCCTCTATCGGAGGCAGCCCTTGGCGGCGCGGGAACCGTATAGTCAAAATCCGGGAGCGTCTCACGTTTGATCGGCGCTCCCATGATCCGTTCGAGAGTCCGGATCATATCATTGTCTTCCGGCGTGACAAGCGTGAACGCGTCACCCGTACGCTGCGCGCGTCCCGTGCGACCAATGCGATGGATGTAGGCATCCGCAGTATCGGGCATGTCGTAGTTAATGACATGCGAGATGTTTTCCACATCGAGACCGCGTGCGGCGATGTCGGTGGCAACCATAATGGGGAAGTGACCGCTCTTGAAACCGCTCAACGCCTGCTGACGCTGCCCCTGCGTGCGGTTGCTGTGCAGGCTCGTCACGCGGAATCCTGCATGGGCAATCTGACGGGCGATCTTATCTGCGCGATGTTTCGTACGTGTGAAGACCAGTACCGATTCGGTGGCAGTCTGTTTGAGCAGCTTGAGCAGCAAGGCGGATTTTAGGTGCGCGGGCACGGGATACAGCGCGTGTGTTACCGTATGAGCGGGGCGGCTAAGTCCCATCGTAATACGCTGAGGATCTTTAAGCGATTGCGCGGCGAGTAACTCAACTTCGGCGGGGAACGTTGCAGAAAATAGCATAGTTTGCCGCGCAGTGGGCACAGCCCTGATAATGCGCTTCAAGTCAGGTAGAAAACCCATATCAAACATGCGGTCAGCTTCATCAATCACCAGGATTTCAATGCGCTCCAGTTTTGCATACCGTTGCTGCATAAGGTCCAACAGGCGGCCCGGCGTTGCAACCAAAATCTCGACACCTTCTCGCAAGGCTTTGATCTGGCGGCTGGCTGTGACGCCTCCATAGACGGTTGTGCTGCGGAGCTTGGTCCCCGCGGACAGAGCGCGCACAACCTGATAAATTTGCTCGGCGAGCTCACGCGTCGGCGTTACAATGAGCGCACGCGGCATCCCGCGTGGACCGTCGAGGAGTTTATTGAGGATGGGTAATACAAATGCGGCGGTTTTACCTGTCCCTGTCTGCGCCGTACCAATGATGTCACGTCCGCGCAGCGCGGCAGGGATCGCCGCTTCCTGAATGGGCGTCGCGGTTTCATAACCCGCGTACTTGATTCCCTGCATCAGGCGGGAATCCAAATTAAATTGTTCGAAATTCAAAACTTTTTCCTTGTCTTCAGAAGTCTTGTGGATGTTTAAGGGGAATTGAGCGACGTACTCAAAGACGAAAACAGCGGTGGACTGCTGATATAGATGTATTGATGAAAGAATTATACACTACTAATCTGTTATTTGTGCTCCGGCAAGCGCGGAAAAAAACAAAACCTGACTTATTAAGACAGATCTATTATCAACTCGCCGTTGTCCACCAGATGTTGATCAATCTTCCTCATCTGTACTCTTTATACAGAAAACCCATCGATTTGTCTCAGCAAAAACTCACGGATTCGACCTGCCGTTTCCTCCCACGTGGGCTGGCGCAGATAGCGTGCCCGCGCCGCGAGGCTCATTTGCAGGAGAATGTCCTGGCGCTCATCCAGGAGCTTCAGCCTTTCTGACAATGCAAAGGCATTCTCCGGCTCGATCAGAAAGCCATCCACTCCATCCGTAATGATCTCACTTGCCGCGCCAGCTGTCGTCCCAATGGCAGGCAGACCGAAACACATCCCCTCCAGGTAGACAATGCCGAAACCTTCATAGCTGGAAGGGACCACAAGAACGTGGGCATTCTTCAGTTTGTCGATCAGCGGTTCTTTGTCCAGGGGTCCGTGAAGAAAGACGAAAGAGGAAAGTTGATTTTGGGAGATATATTCTTGTATTTGTTTTGCATACTGCGGTTCCGAAGTCAACGATCCAACCACATCAATCCTGAAAGGTGAATGCTTTGAGCTGACTGCTTCTAATAATGTATGCAATCCTTTTCGATAAATCAGATTTCCTAAGAATAAGATTCTGAGTTTATCGCTCTTCGCTGGTTCGATAATTTCTCGTTCCGACACTGGATCTCCGAATCGATCTGTGGGTGGGTAGGCAACGATGCCCGGTTTCTCGTTTTCCACTAGACTATTAACGACTGTCTCTGTGGTCTTAGAGTTAAAAATAAACCCATCTACAGACCGCAGATATTTCTGTTCCACCCAGCGATAAAAGATATTCTGCCATGCCGGTCTTCGCTCGGAACAGCGCAGGTGATGGACAAGGGAAATGATTGGATATGGATGCCTTGCATGGTTCGCAACGATCAAGGATGGGTGGTTGAGTTCGTCCTGAATGAGGATATCTAAATTACTTGGCAGCTTGACGTGAAGATTGTCTGTAAGATGGGCAGTGTAATTCCGCCAGGGGAGGGAAATGATCTCTACTGAATCCCCCTGCGAGCGCAGATATTCGACCAACTTTCGATCATATAAATAGCCGCCGCTGCGTGTATCGAGCGAGCCGTAAATGATCAGTCCAACGCGCATGGGTCGGACATCAGGCGTTGGACTCTGGACGTTTGACCTCGTATGCCGCCCAGGCTGATTCGTTCTCCCATAATACAACTTTAAGTGCAGTGATATTGTCCGCTTTGATACTTTCACTGAGTGAGGTTGCCAGAATCCGCGCAAAATGCTCGATGGACGGATTCAAGCCTGCAAACTCGGGTTTGTCATTGAGCATTTGATCCTTATAGTAGTCCACGATCTCATCCAGATGTTTTTCCACATCCACGATATCTACCAGGTAGCCATGCTGGTCGAGCTCACTCCCGGACATTTGCAGCGCAAGTACATAATGGTGTGAGTTAGGAAAATTTTCCGGTCCCCATTCTCCGCCGATGAGATAATGCCTTGCGATGAAATCGCGCTTTACGCTGAGAGTATACATAGGGGTGTTCCGATATCACATGGGCTTGACAGCGCGCATGACGAGTCTTCCATCTCCGCGCGTGATAGGCATCGCAAACTCGAACCGATCAATCTGTGTGCAGTAATCGAGGTCGGAGAGCGGAAACGCGATCTCTGCCGGGTCCAGATGCTGGAGCGCATCCCTGGACTTATAGACACGCCGGACGAACGGTTCCGTGTCCGGCTGTTCACCTTTCAACAAGGCTTCCAGGTATTCCGCATAAGCAAGGTCTTCGTCACCACGCTCTTCCCACTTGCCTGTGATCACAAATGTGACTTCATCAATTCCCAGCCTGGAAATAGTTTGAATGGTGGCATTCGCCACGACAAAACTGGAGGCGAGCATCACCTGCGCGTTCCGGCTGCGCACTGCACCCTGCGTGCCCGCGCCTGTCCGCTGGATCAGCGTTATGCCGGAAAGATTCTGTTCGTGAATGAAGGTAGGAGAATTACCGAAATCGAATCCCTCGGGAGGAAGCCCGCCGACCTCACCCATCGCCTTCGAATTCGGGATTTGTGATTGGAGTGATAAGGCTTCTTCCACCGTGCTCACTAAGATAATTTCTTTTGCGCCGCGCGAGAACGCGTACGCAGCGGTAGAAAAGGCACGCAGTACATCGATGATGATCACGACGCCCGTCGCAGCATGACAGGTTTCAAGATCCATGTAGTGGAATTTCATCTTTGGTGTTTGATCAACCGGAGCGTATGACATAGGTGTTTGTGAGGAGATCATATAAGGTTTGATGGGATTTTGTCAGAAGGAGGCTGGCGATATTCAGCCCGATCAGCAAATAGACCAGTGTAAAACCGTAATTGATCCAAATTGACTCAATTTGCGTCGAGAAGTAGATCTGCCAGATGAGGGTATGCGAGAGTTCCCACGGGATGAACTTTAAAAGCGTGCGCGCAAGTGATCTCCCACTCCCAATCTGATTTCCGTCGCGGTCTATGACCTTCAGTTTCAAACGGCGTTTTCCCCAGGTCGCCTGGCTCGCCGAGGATTCGGAGATGGCAAAGTAAAGGGTAACGGGAAGTGTGACCATCAAGAAAGCGACGAATTGCGCTCGGATTCGATCCGCAAACAGCCACTCGTTGACGCCGAATATTGCATTTGCGAGCAGGGACAATAAAGCGATTCCAAGCAAGTAGCCCAAAATGACGATGTAATCCAGGGCGAACGCGCCTGCCCTTTTCCAAAACCCTGCGTATGTTTTCACAACCAATCCTTGATCAATAGGTAAACAAAATCTGAATCGTTTCCTGCGGACTCTCATCCAGCAGGCGATACGCTCGTGCCGCCTCATCAATCCCAAAACGGTGCGTGATCCATTTTTCAGGCTTGATCCGTTCCAGGGCTTTCCAGGCTGCGTCGAAGCGACGTGCTTTATCCCAGCGTCTTTCCAGTTCCGGCGCGATGGTGCTCACCTGCGACGAGATCAGCTTGATGCGCGAGCGATGGAAGGTGCCGCCGAGGCGTACCTCGACCTGTTTTTCTCCATACCACGAGCCGATGACGATCCGCCCGGAAAAGCGGGTGAGCGAGAGGGCATCGTTCAGCGCCTCTGGATTGCCGCTCAACTCAAAGGTCAGGTCCGCACCCTGCTTGAGTAACTCCATTGCTTCCTGACGAAATTCCGGGGCGTGAGGATCAAGCGACAGACGGCGATTCACCGGGGATGAGTCACAGCGCAGCGGGTAGCAATCCGCCGTGACCAACACCTCCAGTGGGAATTCGTTCAGCAGCGAAGCCGTAAGCAAACCAACAATTCCCTGTCCCAGCACAAGGACACGCTCACCGAAAATGGGCGCGCCATCCTGCACCAAATTGACGGCCGTCTCCATGTTGGGAAGAAAACAGGCGGTGTCCGGGGAAAGGGAATGGGGGATGAGCAACAGCGAATCAGGCGTGGTGATGAAATGGGAGCCATGGGGCTGAAACGCAAAGACCGGCTTTCCATACCACGACCTGTCTACCTGTGTACCTGTCTCTTTTACGACCCCCACACATGCATACCCGAATGCCAGAGGATACTTAAATCCGCTGCGCATGGAGGAAATTATGGAATCGGTCTCCATATCGCGGGGGAAGCGGCCCTGATAGACCAGCATCTCGGTCCCGGCGCTGATCGCAGAACAGGTTGTTTCGACTAGAACTTCGTCCGTGCCGAGAGCAGGGAGGCTCTCCTCACGGAGCTCCACCTGTCGCGGCGCGGTGAAATATAGGGTCTTGCGTTTCACTTCCCGATTGTACCTTGCACTAAAGACTTTCCTGACACCTTACGTCAGGACGGATGCAGTCATTCAGATCGGAGCGACTACAATCGCCTGGTTTGCCATGAAATGCTAACGCATTTCAAAAATCACAGGCAATACCAGAGAATCTGTCACTACAAATAACAATTAGGATTTAGGTTTATCTGCCAGCAAAAATGCCATTAAAACCAATTCGGCAGCTTTGGCATAGTAACCGGTCGCACTAGAGGTCCCGGGAACAAAGTTCTTATCGCCCAGGATAATCCACAAAACGAACGTCAAGACGGTGTAACCCATCAGAGCCCACCAGACAAGACTACGTCTCTGTTGAAAGAAAGGGATGGGCAGGAAGTAAGCACCCAGCAGAGCGAGATAGCCTAAACCGTTCAATACAATCGGGTCGAACCCCATCTCTGAGAAAAGGGAAAGATGGAGAAACGCGGTTGCCAGGCCGGCCAAAAGAATTCCGTAATGCTTACCAGTGAGGCTCATGATCGACTCCTTTTACAAATAGGTTTGGATATGGAATACAACACCAAATGTCATTTTTGTTTCTCCAGCGCACGGCTCGCCAGAAACAAGCCCAACCCGCCGATAAGCAGGTCACGGCCGCGCATCACCAGGGCAACACCAATCGCCAGGGCAGCCGGGACGCCGAATATGCCAAGGGCAAATACCTGGCTGGCTTCGAGCGCCCCCAATCCACCGGGCAGGGGTGCGAGCAGGGAAAGCCAGCCTGCTGTCCATGCGGCGATGGTTTGCCAGAAAGGCAAATGGATTCCCAGAAATGTCGTGATCAGCGCGAACTCACCCACCATTCCGATTCCGGCAAACAGAGAGATGATCGTCGCAAGCACCAATGAGGATAAATGTCTGCGGCAGAAGGTGCCTGCGAGCCGCTCTGAAGCGATAATAAAGCGCACCGGTTTTGACTCTTTTTTGACGAATGGAAGATTGCGAAGGACGGCAGAAAGAGGGTACTTGCGCCGGTATAAAAAGAGAATATGAATAAGGGGCCACATACACAGAATCGCCAGTCCGCTCAAACTCAACCAGGAAACGCTTCCGGTTGTGGAAAGAATACCTGCGTGGAAAATGGCAGTCAGCCCAACCGTGAGCATAAAGAAGTTCGCCAGGAGTTCGAGCAGTTTATCCATGATGACCGAGGCAGTGGCATGTGTGAACGTCGATCTGTACTTGCGCTGGAGATAGAACACCTGCAGCGGTTCGCCACCGATATGTGGACCCAGTGTGAAATAGCTGACTCCAAAGACAGCCACACACACAAGCAGTAACGGAAGATAGGGAATGCGTTTGTTTTCGGCACGCACAATGATCCACCACCGTAGTGTAATCAACCCGTAAATGAACAAGTTTAGTCCAAACAGAGTCGCAACTTGCCAGAGCTGCAACCTGCGGATGGTATTCCAGAGCTCTCCAAGCGGTACGTTTCGCAGGGCAAAGTAAAGAAGAACGGCGAGAGCAAGATAGACCGCGAACAGACGCAGAGCCGATCGCATCTCCCATCTGGCTTTCTGTTTTGTTGGAAACGCAGACGGGATCCCGGAATCACCTTCCGCAGCGGGGAGAGAGGTGTAGGGTGAAGAGGATTTCACAGTAATCGTTCTCCCTCTCCCAGGGAGGGATGTTCGATGAGTTGTTTCATTTCTGCCAGTACAGCCCTGTGGACCACTTTTGTATCTGTAGTACCCAGCTCACGGGCATAGATTGGGTTCCCAATTTGCACATGCACACGTACATCCTTCTTCTGGAGCATCACATGTGCAAGCAGTTGGAGCGCCGCCGCGAGCTTTTCGCGTTCGGGGCGCGCCCGTTTCAGATAGGTAAGAGGATGCTTTGCTGCTTTCCTCTGCACCACGCCGCGCACGAGAACCGGTAACACAGCGGCTTCCGGCGCCAGGCGAACAAAGACAGCCGCGCTATCCGTCCAGGCGAATAACGACTCCACAGCGCCCGGTTGAATATCCGGGTCAGGCTCGATGTGTCCGGCGGGGAAGGTGAGGGCAGCGCCGCCATTTCTTAAGTGGGTGCTGAGATGACGGACCATGCTGATACGCGAGGAAGCGTCATCCGTCACATAGGCGAGCTGCTTGCTCATATTGGGCAGGGCGTTCAAAAAGGGGCGATCCAGTGCGATGATTCTCAGGTCAGGACGATCCAGTGCAACAAAGAGGGAGAGCGTGTCCGTCATGCCCGGATGATTCGACAGCGCCAAAAATGCGGAATTGGGGATGCGGTCCCGGCCAAAGATGCGAAGATCATCCACGTAATAGCGGATGGCGCAGCGTGAAGCCTCCACCAAGCCATGTGTGGGGATCGCGGAGTCAAATTCAACCATTTGATGGGCGAACGTCTGCGGAGGAGAGCTAAATGTACGTCGCAGCAGACGCGCCAAAAATGGACGGTCTTGCCAGCCGAACGACGAAATAAGATCATCCAAGTTGATTTGCGTCAGTGTTTCCACATTTGAGGGCATCATCGACTCCATGAAGAGCAGACTGGGCTGGACTCTCCAATATTACGTACGTATCAACCGGGCATACACATCTCCCGAATTATTGTCGGGCCTCATGTGCTGTAATTGTGCAGCCATCTCCTGCGGTGGAAGCCATACGGGGGAGCGCAACCACGGGAATTCACTCACACGCCAGTTGTATTCATATTTGCCCAGCTGGCTCA
>JAICRQ010000423.1 GCA_025966435.1 Anaerolineales bacterium
AAGTTCGGCCCGATATCATTATTCTGGATGTGATGATGCCGGCCGTGGATGGTTGGCAAGTCTTGCGCAATCTGGTTGAAAATCCAGTGACCATGCACACACCGATCATCATCTGTTCGGTGCTCAAAGAATCCGAGCTCGCCTTTTCACTGGGAGCACGAGCGTATATCAAGAAACCGGTGGACCGAATGGAACTCCTGGCGACGCTGGCTCAGTTTCAGGAGATAGTGGCCCTGGGCGCGGCAGACCAACCATCAGACTCTTCAGACAGCTGAATATCTCCGTGATTGAAGCACTCTTTGGACGCATGACCTGCAAAAAAAGCTCTGCCTGAGGACCGGTCTCAGCTGGTAATTGTCCACTCACCACAATTACTGACAGGTGGGAGAGAGAACCATCTTGCTTGATGGCGTGCAAAACATCCAGCCCGCTGATATCCGGCATGACCAAATCCAACAGGATCAAATCCACTGCATGTTGTTTCAACATCGCTAACACTTCGATCCCTCCTGGCGCTTTGAGGATTCGATAGTCTTTCCCAGACGATTGCAGCATCCGGCGCAAAAGCTCAACCAATTGTGGGTCATCGTCAGCGATGAGCACCGTCCGAATCTCACCTTCCAGACAGGCAATGGCGTCCAGTAATTGTTTGCGTGAGATGGGCTTGATCAGATAATCCTGAATACCCAGCGACCGAGCTCTATTCAAACCGCCGGACATCGACACTAGAACGACAGGCAAATCGGGTGCGAGGTGCGCCGCCCAGGTTGGTTGATCAGCCAGGTACTGAGTATTTGAAGAGTCGATGAGGAAGGCGACGGGTTGATGGTCAGCAATCAATTTGGCAAGCTCGCCTTGCTCTTTGACTTCGATCACATCGTAATTACTCATCTGACGGCGGATGGTTCGCAAGAGTACCTGGTCCGGTTCAAGAACAAGCAGCGAGTCGCGATTGGCGGAGTCGTAAGCGTACGCTGGCGAAGGAATGGTAGAGTGTCTTTGCTTTTGCTCCTCCCCCGGCAGAAGTCGTTGACCACCCGGCAAAAGGGGCAAAACAAAGTAAAACGTCGTCCCTTTCCCAACATGACTTTCCAACCATAATTTACCTCCATGCAATTCCACCAACCATTTGCTCAACGGGACTCCCAACCCGGTACCTTCATGAATTCGATTGATAGCCCCATCTACTTGCCCAAATTTCTCGAATACTCTGCCAAGATCTTGTTCCGCGATACCAATTCCCGTATCAGCCACGGCAACCTCTACCCCTCGATCCACCACGCGGGCGGTTACGGTGACACCGCCCTCGCGTGTAAAGCGAATTGCATTGGCCAAAAGATTCAACAAGACCTGGCGAATGCGCGTCGCATCGATCAGAAGCAGGGGAAGATCAGGAGCTATATTTGTCCTCAAATACAGCTTCTTGGCTTGATAGAGGTTTCGAAAGACTGCAATGGCATCTTCAATTACCTCTTCGAGACGCGCTTCATCTATGGCAAGACCCAATTGTTGTGCTTCCAGAGCAGAGAGGTCCAGAATATCGTCAATGAGAGCCGACAAATGGCGGCTGCTACGATAAATCTGCTCGACATCGCCCCGTAAAGTGGGGGACCAAGTCACCTTGCGATACGTTTCCGGTGCATTTGCCATGGTTTCGCTAAAGCCTATAATTAGATTGAGTGGCGTGCGTAATTCGTGGCTGATGTTGGCAGCAAACTCAGCTTTCAGCCGTCGCGCTGTTTCAGCCGCGCTGCGCGCTTCGATCAGCGCTTGATTAAGTTTGGTGATTCGGTAGTAAGCCTCTTCCAACATTTTTAGCGTGCCTTCACGCTGCATGCGTTCGTTACGAAGCTCGTCCAAAAGTTCATTCGCTCTCATATAACTGCTATGCATCCAGGCGAGCGCTGTGTGCATTTGATGCGAACCCAACCAGGCAGAGAAGGCAGTAAAAAACACCAGAACAACAGGGAGTGTAATTTGATCATGATCCAGCCAAGGCGCGCCTTGCAGGCGGGCAAGGAACACACACACCGCACCGGTAGAGAACGCCACAATGAAAACATCCCAGCGCGAAGACACAAGCAAGCTGCTGACGACCACAGCCAGCGGAAAGAAGAACTGAGCGTCACTCGCAGGAAAGAGCCACTTTTGCCAGGCAATAGCTGCCAGGATGGAACCAATCAGCAGGCTGAGCGCGATTTGGAAGTGTTTGTGCCTTAGCCATACAATTCCCAACGCGCCAAGAAACAATGGCAAAGCTACCAAAAGACCTTCCACATGTCCTTGATATCGAATGGAGTTCACCACTACAAGCCAGGCCAGGAAAAACATCAGGACGGCAATCTCGAATATCATATCGAGACGCAAGTCGCTTAGATCGCTCATGTCCTTCCGGCTAAAAAAGCGTTTCCAAAAGGTGTTCACTTGCATGAGAATATCCTTTCCTGCGACTATGCTGGCAGCAAAAGAACCCGGGGTTGTATTAAATTCCACGAGATATTTATTAATGCACTTAAGAGAATGTCGGGCACTTAGCATGTCTCCTCTGGTCAACAAAGAAAACTATGGGATTGCCCGGGGCTGGGAATCGACTGTGAATCACTGAAGGTCTCACGCCATGGAAACTCTCTAAAAAGAGGGCAGGCGATGGGCAAATAATATCATTACTTTTGTCTGCCACCTGCACGGACTGGATCTCCTCGCTCCCGGCCAGATCAGCAATCGTTCGCGCCAACAACGGGGGATGATTCGAGATTTGAAAATCGTTTTTGTTGAATATCTCGCGCGGCTTGCATGGTGCACCAATAGATTCGCCCGTCTCACTCAGCATGTAGCCCTTTGAGTTCTCCTTTATGGCCAACAAATGGTGTACACGATCTGTCTCTCGTTACGGCAATTCAAAATACTCCCCTTTGCGGTGACTAATCGAATTTGAAACATAACCATGAGGTCTACAATATGGCGTCTATTGCTTATTTGGCTCACTGCGGACCTCATGGATCGTTTTATGGGTTAGCGTGAGGTCTAGGATCCTGGTGAGAACAGCTGAACCGAGAATCTCACGGATAATAGCCTTGAGGTCCGCAGTTTCAAACCCCCTGATTTGCAGACTACTTAAGACCACACGGCTAGTCTAAAAGGCTAGCCGTGTGGTCTCTAGTCGGGGTGCCGAGATTTGAACTCGGGACCTCACGGACCCGAACCGTGCGCTCTACCGGTCTGAGCCACACCCCGTTATCATCCCCGTATGGGGAATAGCGTGCGAATTATACCATCGCAACTTATTTTGGCAAGCGCCTATGGATTTAGTAAGACTTCCTGGCTGTAGAGATAGAACAGTCCCTCGATGCGATCGTCGACCTGGCGAATCGTCAGACGCGCCACCGTTGGCTCAGATATCTTATACGGAATGGTCGTATCAAACAATTGAGGGTTCAGGTGATCCACATTGACGATGCGCAGCCCCATCGAACTGCCTTCTGGTCCCAGCAGCTCAAAGATGACCGGGTTGAGGTTAAAGGGCCAGACGTCGCCGCGTACGTTCAGGACTCCGCCGGAAACAGGCTCCTCGGAAAAAGGGCTGAATACACCCACCGGCTCTGACGGATTGCCTGGCGGGGTGATCTCATTGATCCCGGAGGAAAGCAGCAGCACACGGACAGAGTTCAGCGATTGGACTCTTCCCACCTCATCCGTTGTGCTGACCGTGATCCGCCCCACCTCCGCGGCAGCCCG
>JAICRQ010000426.1 GCA_025966435.1 Anaerolineales bacterium
ACCTCAATCGCAGCCTGATCAAGTTCGATCTCTCCTCCATCCCTGCCAACGCCACGATCACATCAGCCACACTCTCCCTTTGGACGTCAAATGACCTCTCCGACAACGACCGCACCATCCGTGTCTACCGCCTGAAGGTGCCCTTTGTGGAAGGAGAAGCGACCTGGAATGAATCTACCTCAGGCGTGAGCTGGCAGAGCGCGGGAGCCTCGGGCGCAAACGACCGCGAGAGCACAGATATTGGTTCCGTTCTGGTCGTGGCGAATGAAGCCAGTGGAACAGAGAAGCAGATCTCGCTGAACACTGCAAAGATCCAGGAGATGGTGAGCGGCACGTTCACGAACAATGGCTTCATCATCATTACGGATACCGAACTGAACGACCGCTTCAACTACAAGTCGTCCGATTCTAGCACAGCCTCGCAGCGTCCGAAGCTGGTGATCCAGTACACCACCTCCACCCCGACGCCGGGTCCCAGCCCGACACCTACCAACACGCCCAGCGGACCAACACTTACTCCCACTTGGACCCCGACGCCATCTCAAACGCTGACTGCCGCGCCCACCACGCCCTCCCAACCGTTCTCGAATGCAACCGTTGTGTACGATGGCGACGGCAAACGCGTCAAATCTACTTTCAACGGGACAACTACCACGTACTTCGTCGGTACGCATTATGAAGTGACCGGCTCGACGATCACGAAATACTATTATGCCGGCGCGCAAAGAATTGCCATGCGAACCAGCGGCACGCTGAAATTCATCCTCGGTGACCATTTAGGCTCCACCAGCCTGGTAACCGATGCAAACGGTGAGAACGGCATCGAAACGCGTTACAAAGCCTGGGGCGAGGTGCGATATGCCAGCGGACCCACCCCCACCGACTACACCTATACGGGTCAGTTCTCCCACATGGATGACTTCGGCTTGATGTTCTACAATTCAAGATGGTATGACCCCGCGCTAGGTCGATTTTCGCAGGCGGATACCATTATTCCAGAGCAAACGCAAGGTGTTCAGGCATGGGATAGGTATGCATATGTGAATAATTCGCCGAGCAACCACACCGATCCAACAGGACATTTGCTAGATGTGGGCGAGGGAGAGGGATGTGGAGCAGAGTGCCGACGCGGACAAATTTTCACGATGCATAATTGGCTGCGAACTATGGCTGAAGAGGAAGTTATCGATCATCTAGAGGCCCTTGCTCGATTAACGGAATATGCAGCGGTCGTTACGGAAAATTGCACGCAATGCTTCATGAATGATCTGGGTGCGACGCTTACGGGCCATGCTGGCGACGATGGAAGGACAGCAGCATATAGAGAGCTATTAATAGGAAAATGGCCAGGTGTGGAGTACCATCAAAACTACAGAGATATTAGAAACAAAGAATTACTGCAGACTGGATACGCTGCTGTTTTCCAAGATCCAGCTGCGGGAGGCAACCAAGCTCATCATTATTGGTTCTATGTTCAAGTTGGCTATGAGTCGGGTTTCTATGCTGGTGTGGTTGGAGATATTACTCATGAGCTAGTGCCTGCTAATAACCGCAGGGGGACGTCCTATCAAGACTATGCATTGGGAGTAGAAGGATCTCAATTAGGAGCGGCCCTAAGCTTGGGTGTCATTGAGCCAAGCGAGGTAGGGGATTACATACGTCAAACGCTTTCTCCAGGATCCTATACCGCAATGTATTGGACCTATCCTGTTTTGCCCATTTTCCCTTAAATAAAGGCCGTGAATATTATGAACAAGCAGAAGTTCCTCATTGTGAGCATCATAACTATGATCTTGGTATCTTGCTCAGTATTTTTAGGCAGAGAAATCGCAATAAAAATTGAGAGAGACAGGTGCGATCAACGACTTTCAGAGGAATTTAGTACTACCTCAACATCTGAGGAAATTAGAAACGCAATTTACTCTCAACTGAACACAATGCTGGAACCCGGTATGAGCCATACTGAAGTTATGGCAATACTGCCAGAAATTGCTCAGCCATCTATTGAATGGAAAGAAACAAGGTCTGATGGAGGATTCAACGAATATGTTATTTTGGAGACCTGCTACTTTCATGGAAACGGATACTCTTTTCTCTTTCTTTATTCTCGTGATCAAAAGTTTGAGGAAGTCATAAATTACATTGACGATTAATTCAAAGGATAAACAGATCTCGCTGAATACTGCCAAGATCCAGGAGATGGTGAGCGGGACGTTCACGAACCACGGCTTCATCATCATTGCTGATACGGAACTGAATGACCGCTTCAACTACAAGTCGTCCGATGCGAGCAGGCATTCACCGATCTCTTCAGAGATGTAGCCATCTTCTTCGCCAGCAGATTCCTTGTTGTATAATAAAGTTGTGAAGATTGAAGAACTTCTTAGAACCAAACGCGAGCAAATTCTTGAAATCTGCCGAAAGCATGGCGTTTATAACTTGCGTGTTTTCGGCTCCTTTGCACGCGGCGAAGGAAATGAGCAGAGCGATGTTGATTTTCTTGTAGAGGTTGGTCCTACTCATTCCCCCTGGTTCCCGGCAGGTCTGGTTGCAGATTTAGAAGATCTGCTTGGCATCCCGGTGGATGTAGTCACCCAAGACAGTCTGCACTGGTTCATCAAGGACAGGGTATTGCAGGAAGCGCGACCTCTATGAAAGATGATCGGCTGTATCTCATTCACATCCAGGAAGCCATAGAGAGAATTGAAGAATATACACAGGGAGGGAAGGAGTATTTTCTGGAGGATCGCAAAACGCAGGATGCCGTTTTACGCAATCTGCATACGCTGGCTGAGTCATCGCAACGTATTTCAAACAACTTGAAGGAGCAGTATCCACAAGTAGATTGGCGCATTCTGTCCGCGTTTCGCAATGTTGTAGTGCATGACTATTTAGGAATCAGCCTCAATCGTGTCTGGGACATCGTGGAAAATGATTTACCAGATTTGAAAGAACATATTGCTGTTATCCTGAACTCGCAGGCGTAACCGCGATAGGGACCTTGCGTACTCCGCACTTAGAAAGGACAAGCCCGCTATGAAAACTAGCGGGCTCATTTTTTTCTTGTGTAGCGTGGAATTAGGTTAAGATAAAGCTCAACAGCTGCCTGTTGACTTCATCCGCCTCTTCCCGCTGCACCCAGTGAGTCGCATCCGGGTAGAATACAAGATTTCCATCGTCACAATAATCCAGGCTCGGGCGCGCCATACGGCGCGAGAGCGCAAAGTCCTGTACACCCCATAATATCAACGTGCGGATGTGCACATGCATGTCAGTCGATATCGCTGGTTGGTAGCGCGCCGCGGCGCGGTACCAGTTGAGCATGGCAGTCATTGCTCCGGGCTGTGACCAGGCTTCCTTGTACGCTGCAATGTCTTCATCCGTGAACGCGTTGTCCCTGCCACTCCTCCGCATACCATTGGCTATAACAGCCCAATTGCCTGCACTCAGGATCGTCTCCGGTAGCCACGGCAACTGAAAGAATAAAGCATACAGCGAGCGGCGCATTTGTTCAAAATCACGTCGAAGAGAGCGCCACATGACAACCGGGTGTGGAACATTAATAATTCCAAGCCGATGTAACTTTTCCGGATATTTGATCGCCAGCATCCAGGCAACCAGTGCGCCAAAGTCATGCCCCACCAGATTGACCTTTTCATACTCCAGCGCTTTGATCAAACCTGCAATATCTTCCACCAACGTGTCAAGGCA
>JAICRQ010000553.1 GCA_025966435.1 Anaerolineales bacterium
CAGCGCCAGGCGCGTCGTGGAAATGGTATTCGCGAGATATTCTTTCCGGAATTGGGCTTCGACCACTTCATCGGGAAAGCGAAGCCTATCGGCATAGGGGTAGAGCCAGTCGAACATAATCAGTATTTGTAATGATGAGGTAGATGAAATTAAACTTTCGGCAAATCCAACAACAAAACTTCCGCCAGTAACCGGGAGTTTACATTTCGTTCCATTTTTTCCAGCACATCTTCCAGGCTGCTGACCACGCGCCGTACTATGGACAAGTCTAGTCTTTGGGCGAGGTCCTCGATTTCGACGTTGCGATCCGCATTGACCAGAGGCGTTTGGGCATGAGCGGTTCGCAGCATGACGTCGCGCCAGTAAGAGAGCCAAATCAGAATTGCCTGGCGCATGGACTCTTTGTCTTTTGCGAGTTTCTCGGCATAGGCGAATTTTTCCACGCGCGAGGCAGAGATCAAGCTCTGCAGGTCATTCAAGCGTTCTTCCCGCCGTCCCAGCAACGACTCATCCTTAAGAAGACGCAGCGCGTAGCCAAACCTGCCACCGGAAAGATGGGCGAGCAATTTTGTCCTGTCAGTCTCCAGTCCCCGGTTCTCCAATTCCTTTTGAACTTCCTCAACACGTAACGGCCTTAGCCGCAACACTTCACATCGTGAAACAATCGTCGGCAGTAACTGTTCGGGGTTATCGGCAGTCAGAATCAATACGGCATAGGAAGGCGCTTCTTCGAGGGTTTTCAACAAGGCATTACAAGCTTCGATATTTGCTTGTTGAAAGCGTAAAAAAATCAGAACGCGGTATCTGGATTGGTATGGCTTGAGGTTAATTGTTTTTTGCAATCCGCGAATTTGTTGAATACGGATTTCACCATTAGGCGCAGGGATTAATTCTTTGGGACTATTGGGATCTTTAATTGTGGGCTCAATCACGCTCAAGTCCGCGTGCTGCATGGCTGCGATCTGCTTGCAGTCGCGGCACTGTCCGCAGGGGACTCCCGCCTCTACCGGCGTCTGGCAGTTCAACGCCTGGGCGAAGCGCAGCGCCAGGGTACGGCGACCTACGCCGGGAGGTCCCGCGAAGAGATAAGCGTGACGCGTCGTCCCGTTCGTGACGTGCTTCTTGAGCATGTCCACAGCCCATTCGTTGCCGATTAAGTTCCATTTGTCAGCCATGAGTAATTGGTAATTTAGTAATCAGTAATTCGTAATTAGGGATCAGTGTCTAAGAGTTATTCCTGACCCGAGCGGAGACGCAAATATGACTCGTAACGTTCCGGGTGAATTTTACCTTCTTCGAGCGCGCGCCGAACGGCGCAGCCCGGCTCATGGGTATGTGTGCAATCGCTAAATTGACAATCCTGCACAAGCTCGCGCAGCTCAGGGAAGTATCCGTCGATCTCTTCGGGCTCGGTGTCCCATAAGGCAAGCGACTTCCAGCCCGGCGTATCCGCGATATAACCGCCCCCTTCGAGCGGAAATAGTTGACGGGTCACGGTCGTATGCTTCCCTTTATCCATCACCTTGCTAATTTCATTCACTGCCAGTCCCAGCCCAGGCTGCATTGCGTTCAACAGGCTGGATTTGCCTGCGCCGCTGGGACCCGCAAATGCGCTGATCTTGCCTGCGAGAACAAATCTAAGATCCTCAATCCCCGCGACGGTTTTTGTGGAAGTGTAAATCACCCGATACCCGATCGTTTCATACATCCCAAAGATTTCTTTTGGATTCTCCACAAGATCGATCTTGTTCGCCACAATGACAGGCGGAATCATCTGCTTTTCGGCAATCACCAGAAAACGATCGAGCATCTTCAATCTCGGGCTGGGATGCGCGCTCGCAAAGACGAAGACTGCCTGATCTGCATTTGCCAGCAACACCTGCTGGTAATCCCCCTGCGGGCGCGGGTCGAGCCGGATAATGGCGCGCTCCCGCTCCTCGACCTCTTCGATCACCCCACTGCCGTCGGGTAAGACCGTAATGCGGACCCTGTCCCCAATCGCGGCGATATCACCCTTTGCCCTGCCCTGTTTCAATTTGCCGCGCAATTGACAAACAACACCGTTCGTGCCGCTAGCACCGGCGGCACGACGGTGCGGTTCGGCAAAGTCCTGGTTGGTTTCCACGGTGAAGAAACCAGACTGGGCTTTGATGATCAGACCTTGTAGAGATTGCTCGTTAGTCAAATGCGCCTTGCTCAAGCCGCCGTCCCCGGCGGCGATACACTTCTCAATTCAGCGCCGGGGACGGCGCTGGGAGCGCAATTTATGGCTCCGGTGTTTCCGTGGGAATACCTCCCAGCGGAGTGGGGGTTTCGGTCACGCCGAAGTTGGACTCGAACCAGTAAATCGTTTGAGGAGTGCCGTAATAATAGGTCTCAATGATACGCTGAAATACGGGTGCCGCCCAATCCGAGCCTTCCCCTTGATTCTCGAGGATGACCGCAATGGCAATATCGGGTTGTCCCGTAGCTTCACTTGCCAGAGTGTAGCCCGCGAACCATGCATGCGGGTCGCCACTGCCGGATTCGGCGGTGCCCGTCTTACCAGCCACCGGGATGCGCAGACCGCGCAGCCGGAAATTCGCTGTGCCGCGTTCGTCTGCCACCACGTCGATCATAGCATCCTGAATGATCTCCATGCGGAATGTCTGGATAGTCAGAGTACCCTGCGCCTCCGG
>JAICRQ010000178.1 GCA_025966435.1 Anaerolineales bacterium
GGCAGCGCGATCGAGCTTTTTCCGTGCCGCATGACGAGTTCGTTCAACATGTTCTGGTGCACATGTTGTCTTCAGGAGAAACCATGGACCTGGTCATACTTTCACGCTTGCAGTTTGGGCTCACGAATATCTACCATTTTTTGTTTGTGCCTCTCACGATAGGGCTCAGCGCCTTCGTTGCGTTCATGCAAACGCGGTATTACCAGACGCGAGATGAAACATTTCATCTGATGACAAGGTTTTGGGGAAAATTGTTTCTGATCAATATCGCCATTGGCGTTGTCACCGGGATTGTCAATGAATTCCAGTTCGGTATGAACTGGTCAGAGTATTCTCGTTTTGTCGGCGATATCTTTGGCGCGCCACTGGCTCTGGAAGCCTTGCTCGCCTTTTTTGTGGAAGCGACGTTTATCGGGGTATGGATTTTCGGAGAAGGGAAAATTCCCGAGAAGGCACACCTCGCCGCCATCTGGCTGGTGGCGATGGGCGCCATTCTTTCGGCTCTATGGATTCTGCTTGCCAATGGCTGGATGCAACACCCCGTGGGATATACGATCAATGAGGCGACGGGGCGAGCCCAGTTGGCGGACTTCATGGCGGTCATTGGCAACCCAAAAGGGTGGTTATTTTTCTCACACACCCTCACGGCAGCCTTTGCAACAGCCAGTTTCTTTATTCTCGGAATCAGCGCCTATCACCTGGCACGCAAGCAACATGTGGAAATATTCAGGCGCTCCCTGAGTATGGCAGCACTCGTTGGCTTGATCACTAGCAGCCTGATCTTCTTTACCGGTCATGCTCAGGGACAGTATGTCTATGAAACCCAGCCCATGAAGTTCGCCGCGATCGAAGCGCACTGGGAAACTGGTCACCCGGCATCCTTCTCGATTCTCACTATCGGCGATCTCAGCGGCAGGCGCGAAGTCTGGTCGATTCGGATTCCCTACTTTCTGAGCTTTTTGGCGTGCAACCACCTGGACTGCGAAGTCCGCGGCGTGGATGACCTGCAGGCGGAATATCAAGCCACGTATGGAGCCGGGAATTATATTCCTCTGATCGTCGTCACGTATTGGAGCTTTCGGATCATGATGACCATGGGGCTTCTGATGATCCTTTCCTCTCTGTTGCTTCTCATTGCCCTTCGCAAGCCGATTGAAAATGCCAGATGGCTGCGCTGGGCGCCGTGGCTGATTGCCCTGCCATATATCGCCAATGTCTGCGGCTGGGTGCTCACCGAAATGGGACGCCAGCCCTGGCTTGTGCAAGGGTTGCTCAAAATCGAAGATGGCGTCACCCCCAATATGACGACGGGCTACTTACTCATTAGCCTGATCAGCTTTACCCTGGTGTACAGCGCCCTCGCCGTTGCCATGCTTTATCTGATGCGCAAGTACGCCCGGGCTGGACCGGATGCCGCACTCAACGATTCCGTAGATGTCGCCCCTGCTCCCCTGCTTCCTTACGCGGAAGGCGAATAGAGGTTTCCATGGATTACGAGTCTCTTCAGATCCTATGGTTCGTCCTGATCGCCGGATTATGGATCGGGTTTTTCTTTCTGGAAGGGTTCGATTTTGGTGTGGGCATGTTATTACCCTTTCTTGGCAGAAACGATGTGGAGCGCCGTGCCATCATCAACACGATTGGGCCCGTTTGGGACGCCAATGAGATGTGGCTGATCCTCGCTATCACCTCCATGTTCGCGGTGTTCCCCGACTGGTATGCAACGATGCTCAGTGGGTTTTATCTCATCATGGTTATGATCATCCTTGGGTTAATCATACGGGGCATCTCGTTTGAATATCGCTCAAAGGATTCGCGCCCGCAGTGGCGAGGCCGCTTCGACTGGATGATCGCCGTGGGTTCCTTCGTAAATTCGTTTCTGTTCGGAGTTCTGTTTACGGACTTGCTCGGCGGTGTGCCGATCGATCAGAACATGGCTTACACCGGCGGCGCTTTTAGTTGGATTACGCCATATGGGCTGATCGGGGGCTTAACAATGGTTTGCGTTTTCCTGCTGCACGGCGCAAATTTTCTGACCCTAAAGCTGGAAGACGACCTGCGTGAAAGAGCTCGTGCCATATCCAAACGGCTATATGTGTTTGCTGCCATCATGGTGGTAATGTTGGCGATCACCACCTACATCTTTACGGATATCACGCTCCAGGTTGGCATTAACCCGGGGGTCTTGCCGATTGCTTCTGTGGCCGTCCTATTAACAACGATTTACTTTATCAACCGCAACATGGAGGGCTGGGCGTTCGTAATGACCGGGGCGCACATCGTCCTGACGCAGGTTGCCTTTTTTACCCTGATGTTCCCCCGGCTTATGATCTCCAGCCTAAACCCTGCCTGGAGCTTAACGATCTACAACTCGTCGTCCTCCCTCCAGGCTCTCACGGTGATGTCTATCATCTCACTGATTTTTATTCCTATCGTCCTGGCATATGAGGTCTGGTCCTATTACATTTTCCGCAAACGGATTAAGACGGATAAGGAACATCTTGTCTATTAGACATGTAGATTCTGTATTTCGCTATTCCCCTTAAAAAAACCGACAGGCAGAATTTATCTTCCGCCTGTCGGCCCTATTTTGTTTGCTACCCCAATCGGTTTCTAAGGAGATCGTCCCTTGTCTTAGACGCCCGGCATCTCTGCCCGCACAGTGTGCGCCCGGGTGGAGAGCCGGACGGCCGAGAAATCGGAATTCGGGCTCGGCTCGATCACGAGCTTAATCGCCGTTCTCACTTTGTCATCAATAGTGACATCTGAAAATTCAGGCACGCAGGTCACGTAAATGCCATCGTTCCTGAGATATCCCGTAGCCAGCACCAGTGCCTTCACAGCCTGGTTGACGGCGCCAGCCCCGATCGCCTGCACTTCCGCGTGGTGATGTTCACGCATGACGCCTGCAATCGCGCCAGCCACCGCAGCCGTACGAGAGTCGGCAGAAACTTTGATTAGATTCATAGTAGGTCTCCTCACAAAATTGTTTTGGTCGTTGCAAATCTATGCTTGCAGCAGGTCAGGCTTCTGCTGTCATTCCACCACGTGGAATGATATGGTGATCGAATTGTATGAGACCCGGTCAAAGAGAACAATAGACACGGACTCACGCTGTCTAGATGTTTGTACTGAGTTTGAACACCACCGTAAATCGCCCTCAGCCCTGTATTCAGGAACTTCACATCATCTCGGAGAAGCTGCTTGTTGCATTTCCCTGACCGGAACCATCAAGATAACCTGCGTCCCGGCTCCGGGCTTTGAGTTAATGATTAGGCTGCCTCCAAACAGGGTTAGCTGATGCCGCATGGTTGGGAGTCCTATACTTTGAGGCAAGTCGTCCTGCCTGCTTCTGCTTACTTCCTGTTCCCGCATAGTGTCCGGAAAGCCCTTCCCATCATCCCCCACCTCGATCCGAAGACCATCATCTAACCATGCCAACGCAACGGCTGCCCGGCTCGCGCCAGCATGTTTCACAACATTGAACAAGAGCTCACGGACGCAATTGAATAGGAAGACGTGCAGGTCCTCATTTGGAATGACAAAAGGTCCGTTTGCCTGGAGTTCAACGGGCAGTCCATATTGCTCCCGCATTCTGCTAGCCAACCATGCAATCGCATGCGACAACCCCTCTCCAGGCAGGATCGGCGGGCTGAGGTCAATGCTGAGATTACGCGTGATCTTCACGATTTCAGCGAGTTCCTGTGCGATACCGGACACCTCCCCGTAAGCGGTCTCACTCTCTATAGGCAACCTATCCCGCAAGAAGGATAACTGTATTTGGATGGCATAGATCCGTTGCTGCAGGTCATCATGCAGCACGCGAGAAATGCGCTGGCGCTCGCGCTGTGTGGCTTTGATCAGGTCTGAGGCGAGCTCGTGCACCTCCGCAGTTTTCTCCTGGACTCTCTGCTCCAGGGTTTCATTGAGGGACTGCAATTGTTTCTGACTCTCGCGCAAGGCTTCTTCGGCTTGACGTTGCGCGGTCTCATCACGGCCGATTTTGACAAAGCCGTTGAGCTGCCCATCACGCAGCGGATGCACTACGCCGTTGATAAAGACGCGCGAGCCATCCTTGCGCAGGTGCCAACGGATGTCCGGCGCAATGCCTTCCGCCCGTGCTGTCTCCAATTCTTTCTGCGGCTTGCTCGCCGCGCGATCCTCCGGCGTGAATAGCACTTCAAAGCTTTGTCCGAGAATCTCCGCCTCGCTCCATCCAAAAATCTGCCCCGCGCCCGGGTTCCATGAATTGATTACACCGTCCGCGTCGGTCGTGAAAATCGCGTAGCCCTTCGCACTTTCGAGGATGAGGCGCAAACGTTCTTCTGAGCGGCGCAACGCTTCTTCGGCTTGACGTTGCGCGGTCTCATCACGGCCCATTTTAAAGAAACCGTCTTGTTGCCCGTCACGCAACAAATGCATCGCGCCGTTAATAAAGACACGCGAGCCATCCTTGCGTTGATGCCAACGGATATCTGGCGAGATGCCTTCCCTCCGGGCCGTCTCACGTTCTTTCTCAGGTTCGCCTGCCGCACGGTCTTCTGGCGTGAATGTCACGTTGCATCTTTGTCCGAGAATTTCTGATTCACTCCACCCAAAAACCTGCGCCGCGCCCTCGTACCACGAATTGATTATGCCGTCGGCATCGGTCGTGAAAATCGCGAAGCCCTGTGCACTTTCGAGGATGAGGCGCAAGCGCGCTTCCGAACGACGCAACGCTTCTTCCGCGTGGGCATCCTCCACACGCGAAACTTCTTTGTCATCTGAACGTTTCTTATCCATTTGTTTCTGCTCGCTCATTTCAAATTTCCTGTCAACCAATATGAAATCTCCCTATTTTGCCTCGGGGAGGGTTTCTTTTAGATCAGGTTGGACGCGGAGCATCCCACATGCCAGGGAGTCTCATGGGGTGTCAGATGATTCATGGTCGGCATGCTTTTCCAACGGCTCCCCACAATCGGGGCATACCATCTCCCAGGGCAATGCCGCAGTTGCCTGCTTACGCGCGATGGGATATCCTGTCTTGTACCATGCCATGTAGCCACCTTGCAGTGCGAAGGCATGGTACCCCTGGCTCGTTAGGAACGACGCCACACGGGCGCTCGTAAACTCATCTGGTCAGGTACAGTAGGCGATGACCGCTTTGTCGCGAGGTAATTCATCGAAGCGGGTTTCGATTTCTTCGGGCGGGATGCGAATCGATCCATCAATGGTACGGGTCATGCTTGGCCATACATGAGAAGCGACAACATCCAGGATCAATGCCTCGCCGGAATCGACCATAGCCTTTGCGGCACCTGCTTCAATCCTTGGTCCTGCAGCACGTACTTTGCCCATATCTATTTTAGAATCTGGAGTCAGAGCAGCGACTTTCAGATCCTTCCTCCTTTCAACGGTAATTGAGTATAAGTTATGAGAGGAAGCGGGCAAAGTAGGGGAATCATCCATGAATTTCTCCCAACACTCCAGGCTCGTCCAGGACGTGCAACCGCACTTGGATGATGGTATTCATGATTCGTGAAACAGTAAAAATCGCCCTGGCAAGCCGAAAGGTTTGCCAGGGCGATAAAACGCCTTCTGTAATTAATTCCCCGGTGTACAGTTATGGACCGATATAACTCTGCCGTCTGGACTCGAAGGCATCAAAGAAGTAGGTTCCACTTGTACCTGCATCCAGCCCGGCCACCGCTCCCAGCCGGATCCGGTCGATCCTCCGGGAGTCGTTATCGATTCCGCTCAGGCTGGCTTGCTGAATGCCATCAATCCAGAGAGTCAGACCACCATTATTGGCGCCAGCTCCTGTTGCCGCCTGCCAATCGAATTCGATAAAGTGAGGTGCATCGCTAATCGTGAACCAACTTGTGTTCGTCCAGCTTGAGCCATCGTTGGTCAACGCAGCTCGGATCTGGTAATTCCCTGAGGAATAACGAAATTCCATCCGTAATACCTGTGTGGAGGAGCCTGCAAATCCCCGGAAAATTAAGTGTGCAGTGCCACTTGGCACGGTAATCGAGTTCGGGTCGAAGTAAAAGCGTGCCCGGTAACGCGGCTCGGCATTCGGCGTGTCATCCGTCAGATAAATCGTTTTGGTATCATCAATCACCGCGTGCAAGCCAGTTGTGCCAACCAGTGCTGCCGCAGCGCTGGCACTCAAGTCGCCGCCATCATTGGTGTTTGACGTCCAGGCGGAGAGGGACCCCGATTCAAATCCATCCGCAAAGATCAAATCAGACAATGAGGGCGTGTTCGTTGGCGTAAGGGAGGGCCCGGTCGTCGGAGTATTTGTCGGGGTAGGGGAAGGTCCCGTCGTCGGAGTGTTCGTAGGTGTGGGTAAGGAGCCGCCATCCACCGGTCCGATAAAGCTTTGCCGCCGCGCTTCGAAGGCATCCAGATAATAGGTACCGCGTGTGCCACTATCGACAGCCTTCACCGCGCCCAACTGGATGCGATCGATTCTCCGGGCATCGTTATTGATTCCAGCCAGGTTGGCTCGCTCCACATCGTCGATCCACAGGGTCAATCCGCCGTTATTTGTTCCGGCGCCGGTTGCCGCTCGCCAATCGAACTCGATCCAGTGGATTGCATCGCTGATTGTGAACCAGCTTGTGTTGGTCCAGCCCGAAGCATCGTCTCGCAGGGCAGCCCGCAGCTGATAGCTGCCGCTGCTGAAGCGGAACTGGACTCGCAGCACTTGCGTAGATATACCTGAATAGCCTTGGAAAATAAAATGATTATCTCCACTTACCATCGAAATCGAATTGGGATCGAAGTAAAAACGTGCCCGATAGCGCGGCTCGGCATTCGGAGTCTCATCGGTGACAAAAATAGAGGTATTGTCATCGA
Source organism: Anaerolineales bacterium (assembly GCA_025966435.1). Classification (GTDB taxonomy): domain Bacteria; phylum Chloroflexota; class Anaerolineae; order Anaerolineales; family Villigracilaceae; genus Defluviilinea. The sequence goes on from JAICRQ010000178.1 coordinate 6,844, forward strand.
GAACGGCTTGCAAGCCGCGCGTGTCCGCGAGTGCCGCCGCGGCGCTGATGCTTAAATCACCGCCGTCGTTTGTGTTCGAGCTCCAGGTGGAGAAATTGCCCGACTCAAACCCATCCGCAAAGATCAGGTCGGTCACGAACGGCGTGTTCGTAATCGTAGGCGGCAGGGTATTGGTCGGTGTCGGCGAAGGTCCA
>JAICRQ010000243.1 GCA_025966435.1 Anaerolineales bacterium
CAAAGTGATCGGCACGGCGTCTGTGAATATGCCGTTTCTGGAAGAATTGGGCGTGGATCAAGCGATTGATTACTCCACAACTGCCTTTGAAGATGTTGTGAAAGATGTGGATGTTGTGCTCGATCTTCTGGGAGGGGAAACCCAGCAGCGCTCCTGGCAGGTGCTCAAGCCAGGCGGCATTTTGCTCTCGACGGTTCAGCCACCTTCACAGGAGATCGCATTGGCTCATGGCGTCCGTCAGAAGATGATCGGTACTGCGCCGCCAATCCGTAAGGTTTTGACGGAAGCTTCTAAAATGGCGGAAAGTGGACAACTCAAGCCTCACGTTTCCGCCGTGCTCTGCCTGGAAGACATACACGAAGCACATCAAATGATCGAAGGCAGGCATACACGTGGCAAAATTGTCTTGCAAGTAGTTCAGTGACATCATAAGTGGAAAGGACCACCTCGCTTACAACGAGGTGGTCCTTTGATTTAAGGCCAGGGTCTGCTCAGTTCTGGCGTACTCATTAAAAGATATGACTAGGATCACAATTAGTCTGAAAGCTGTGTGGCGAGCCCGGGTTTGGACGCATATCGGACGACGACCTGTGGCGTTTTGTGCCATGCAGCGCAGGCTTGCAAAGCAGATCTGACCTCAGCCACCAGGGCATCATCGACAACTACGCCCGGTTCGAGGTGCAGCGCCCTGACCTCGAAAATACCTTCCTTACGATGGGCTTTCGGGTCGATGCGACCGATCAGCGCATTGTTGTACAGAATCGGCAGGGTGAAGTAGCCATACTTGCGTTTGGGTGCGGGCGTATACACTTCAATTTTGTAGTCGAAGTTGAACAGGTCCAGGGCACGCTTACGGTCCCACACGAGTGGGTCGAACGGCGAGAGAAAGGTCGTTTTCGAGCGCGGGATGTCGCCCTTTGCCGCGGCTTCTACTTGTTTACGGTTTGCAGGATGGATGTAGCCAGGGGCGTTCCAGCCTTCGACCTCGACCTTCGTCAGTCGGCCTTGCTCCTCCAGCCGTTTAAGGGCGGCGTTGACATCGGCTTTGTAGAGGCGAAAATAATCGGCGATCCATTCTGCCTTCGTCACCCCAAGTGCCTGGATGGTGTTGAGGACGAACTGGTCATGGGCATCGGCAGGGGATACATCAGCTAGCTTGTTGAAATCAGCAAATACCCGCTCACTCAAGTCATAGATCCGCTGGAAGTTGTGGCGTTTGCGGACCATCAATTCGCCCGAAAGGAACAGATACTCCAGTGCGATCTTCTCATCCTTCCAGTCGAACCACTTGGTTTTCTGACCACCGGTGCGCTCAAAGTCGGAGGAGCGGGTTTCCCCATGTGCCTGAATGTGCTTCAGCACGGTTTCGGCGACGGTGCGATGTTCCTCCAGCCATTTGCGGGCGCGCCCTCCTAGCCAATCACCGTGTAGGTGCCGATAGAGGGGATACTCTTCGATCGGCAGGAAGCAAGCCGCGTGTGACCAATATTCAAATAGCGCGCCTTCAGCCAACAGATCGTCCAGCCAGCGCGGGTTATAGTCACCGAGGCGGCTCCATAACACGAGATACGGGCTGCGGGCGATGACATTGATGCTATCAATTTGCAGTACGTGCATCTGGCGAATGATCGAGCGAACGGCTTTTTTGGTAGCACGCGGCTGTGGGTGATCGTGCAAGCCCTGCGCGGCGATCATCAGCCCGCGCACGGCATTCAGCGAGAGGGGTTTCATCGGCATCTCTTTGTTGATAAGTAACGATTAGAAGTATGTTGATTATAGTATGACCGTGAAGGATATAGGCCAGCTAGATGAGATACATTCATTACAACTCATTTCCGCCCGATACATGAGGGCAACCTTTAGGGTCTTTCCGTTACTCCTGGTATTTTCACAAACAAAAACGGACACGGTAAACGTGTCTCCCAAAGATTGACCCAACCCGAACTTAAACAATAACAGGCGGACCGCTGAGCGTCGTCCGCCTGGTTCTGTTCCGGGGATAGATTGAATTCATGTACGACAGCAGGGTGGAATTTATACCCGTATATTTGATATATGCCGCGCAGAGCAGATCTTCGTGCAATTACGAAAGCACATCTGGCAAGTGAGATGAAATCTAATTAGGTAGACAGCTATGCCTGTTTTTTTTCGACTAACGCCAGCGCAACCGCTTCACCCAGTGTCATTCCCTGCCCGGAGTCATAGGCGGCTTCAAATGCCGAGGGACCGATCTTGGCGATGATTACGGCGACATCACGATCCAGATCAGCCTGCTCGATGCGCGGACGCGGGTCGCCAATTTTCTTGCGGGTTGCGTCTGACCAGCCGATCAGACGTGCAGCAGCTTCGGGTTTATCGGTCACAGCATACAGGCTAGCCATCTTGTCCAGTGCGAAGGCGAGCCCGATCCTGTATTGATCTGCATGGAAGTTTTCAATCACATCGACAAGAATTTGGTGCGCTTCTGCCACGCTGCCCTCGCGCCCGGCAACATACCCCAGACGAGCGCGCCCCCACAGAAATCCCATTCGGTCTCCTGTCTTTTCATGATGCTCTATATTCTTCTGCAGGAATATTCGTGCCTGGTCATACTCGCCGCGCAGCATGCACAAGATGCCTTTGCCGGTCAAGACATATTCGATTTCAATGTTATTGATCTGCTGATTTACTTCATAGGCTTCATCAAGGTACTTTTGGGCCGCCTCGAGATCGCCATTCGATAAGACTGTGAAACCCAAAATGCCAAGGGTTTGTGCCAGGAAGCGCCAATCGCCTATCTGGCGAAAAAGCACGATGGCTTGCTCCCATTGCTCGCGACCCAGCCGGGGATCGCGCTGATCCCAACCCAGCATGGATAATGCGAATGCCTGCCTCAAGACATCCCCCATGGATCGAGCCAGAACAAGCGCCTGTCGGTGAAACTCTACTCTTTGCTCCATGCCTGCTATGAACTGCGACACGTTCCCCATTAATATCAAGGCATCATATTCGCCTTGCTGGTCGCCACAACTACGGAATACCACCAGGCATTCCTCTGCAATGGAACGGACGGCTTCGAACTTCTGCATGCCCCATAGAATATATCCTTGTGCGATCAAGGCTTTTGCGCGTGCCTGTGGAAACGTTTGCGACTCGGGGTTTTGGATCAATTCCGTGCCCCAGCGTAACCCTTCGCGCAAGTCGAAATCGATCCAATAGTCAATCAATCTTGCTGATAGAAGTAATCCGGTTTCCAAATCCGATCCGGATGCAGCCGACCCGGCTGCATGTTCCAGCGCCAGACGAAGGTTATCACGCTCATCGGTCAAGCGGTTATACCATTCCCTTTGGTGAGGACCGCGCAAAGCGAGTTCAGCCCGCCCGGAAAGATCGAGAAAATATTTCAGATGCTGACTGCGGATGGTTTCCTGTTCCCCTGCTTCGATGAGTTTTTCCTGCGCATACTGGTTGATCGTTTCATGCAGATGGAAACGCCGCTCACGCCCTGGCTGGCGGTTTGCGATCACCAATGACTTGGCCACCAGCTGGGTCATCAACTCGGATACTTGATTGGACTCGATATCACCTGCGCCACTGCAAACCGATTCGGCGGCTTCCAGAGTCCAGCCGCCTGCAAAGACAGCCAGGCACCGCAACAGTACACGCTCGGGGTCGGAGAGCAGGTTCCAACTCCAATCGATCGAAGCACGGAGGGTCTGTTGGCGCGGCAGGGCGGTGCGACTGCCGCCTGTGAGCAGGTTGAAGCGGTCATCGAGGCGTGCCGCAATCTGTGCGGTGGAAAACATATTGACGCGCGCCGCGGCTAATTCGATGGCGAGGGGAATACCATCCAGACGGGAGCAGATCTGGGCGATGGCGGAGGCGTTTTCCATCGTCAATTGGAAATCGGGTTGGGCAAGCCGGGCGCGCTCTTCGAACAGGCGCACGGACTCGTATCCCCGGAATGTTTCGAGCGTTTGCTGAAGATTGGGTAGGCGCAGGGACGGCATGGGGTAGACGACCTCGCCCAGAATGCCGAGCGCTTCGCGGCTGGTCGCCAGGATCTTTAAGTGAGGGCAATGCTTCAGGAGCGCATCGGTTAAGGTTGCGCTGGCATCCAGGAGATGCTCGCAGTTATCGAGGATCAGCAACGTCGTTTTGGGGCGCAGGAAGCTGATCAGCAATTGCGTATGCGAACGAGTGGCTTGGGTGACGATCCCAAACACGGATGCGACTGTTTGCGGCAATAGCTCAGGGTTGCTAAGGGGCGCCAGTTCTGCGAGCCAGACGCCATTGACATACTCCTCCAGAACCTGTCTGCCCACTTCCAACGAGATGCGCGTCTTCCCAACCCCGCCCGAGCCAGTCAGCGTCACCAGTCGATGCATGCCGATCCGTTGCAGGATCTCTGCCTGTTCTTTTTCACGCCCGATGAAGGTAGTAAGGGAAGACGGCAGGTTGTTCGGGGTGACCTTCGTACCGGTTTCAGGGAATTCCCCAAGGCGCGCCTGTTTTGCCAGCTCCAACAAGCGCGTCACCCATTGCGGCTCATTTGCAAGGTGCAAGGCTGGCACGAATAAAGCCATGAGCATCGCCGCATCGGGCACACGTTGATTTTGTTCGAGGCGGCTGATCTGGGTATCGCTGTATCCCACCAGAAGGGCGAGCTCGCGCTGGGTGAATTCCTCCCGTTTGCGCAGGTATTTGAGCAGGTCCCCAAAGGTGGAAAATTTGTCTGGTGAAACGGCAGGTTTGCCCAAGTTCTTTCCTTGGGACAAGTATAACTTGGGCAGGAAAGTCCTGGGGAATTTTTGGGGAATTATGGCAAGTTTTAGCACACGCCGGATGCTAGACTGAGACTAATTCAGATATTCAAAAGGAGAAAAAATGAAACATTATAAGTACGCATCCATGCTTGTGTTGGCTCTGGTCGCTGTCCTGCTCAGCGCTTTCCCAGCGATGGCGAAGGCTCAGAGGGCAGCTTTCACAGGTACATCGAATTTCGGCGGGACGCTCAACGCAGGGGAGTGGACCCATCTTCCCAGCGGCAACGTCCGGGCGCGTGGCATCGTCGAGGTCTATCACGATGTCAACACGGACTCCCGTGTCACCGGCGAGGAAACGATCATCAGTAACGGTAATTTCAGACCCGCGCCTTCTTCCGAGCTTGGCCTGGCGGGTTACCTGTGGGGCACCTTCCAAATCGTAAATGAGGGCGGGACGTGGGATGGCACCTTTACCAGCGAGATCACCGCAGACGGTGAATACTTCTACCGCGGCGTCGCGCATGGGAGCGGCGGCTACGAAGGACTGGTGGGGCATTGGGAAGCCTATCGCAATGGCCACTCGGGACCGTTTGCGCTCAGCGGCTGGATCCTCGAGCCATAAATCGAGAGACTGGCTCGCGAGACTCTTCACTTCAAAAGGGAGTACACTGGGCTCAAGCCGATTCACTCAAATCGGCTTGAGCGTATCTCATCCCACTGGCGGAGTAGGCGAAGACCCTCGGGGATGATAGTGCACATTGCTGGTGGAATTATCCATACATAGTCACACGGAGGCTGCAGTATGAGCGAAGTCACAGTGATCGGTCTGGGAAATATGGGGTCGGCATTAGCACGCGCATTACTAGACGCTGCGCAGGGGCGTGCTGTCACTGTGTGGAATCGCAACCCGGAGAAAGCTGCACCGCTGGTGAATAAGGGCGCGGTGCTGGCTTCCAGCCTGTCAGCCGCCATCACGGATAGCCCGATCATCATGGTGTGTGTGACGAACTACGCGGCGGCAAATCACATTCTTAATGAAGTTGTAACCGATCTTCCAGGCAAGTTACTGGTTCAGTTCACTACTGGTTCCCCGCAGGATGC
>JAICRQ010000523.1 GCA_025966435.1 Anaerolineales bacterium
CAACAAGATTTTTTACAGTCTCACGGTTATATTCAACGGTGGTGCGTTTTGGTACCTCACGTTAGTGATCGCTGCCCTGCGTAACCCTCGCAGAATCGGTGAGTATTTTCGTGAGATTGCTGTGCCACTCACCATTAGCACTGCACTGGTCGAATTCCCGATCAAGTCCTACTTCCGGCGGCGGCGTCCGTTCATCACGATCATTCAGGCGATTGTCATTGGGAAGAAGCCTGGCACCTGGTCCTTCCCCTCGGGTCATTCTGCTTCGGCGTTTGCTGGTGCTTGGCTGCTCAACCGCACGTTTGCGCATCGGTGGCGGTTGCGATATGTCCTGGCGAGCATGGTGGCGTTTTCACGTATCTATCTCGGCGACCATTATCCGGGTGATGTAGCATCCGGCTCGTTGCTTGGACTTTTGTTCGCGATGTTCTTTCGGAAGATATTTAGTCGAAGAAGGGCTGGTAGTAAATAGGGATAACTCCCGTTAGCCACAGGACCAGATTGCAAAAGAGGAAGAGCAGGATCACAAGCAAAGGCAGGTACTGTTGAATCCGTGCTGGCAGAGTCTGATGCCAGCCTGCTACCATGAGAAGCGACAGCGCGCCGATTGTGGGAAATAACAAACGTCCCTGTGTCGCGAAGGTTGTCAATCCGTTTCGAGCCACTGCCAGCACTGTGAAGAGAGCCACCAGCCAGACAACGAGCCACAGACCCAATTGCAATCCGCGAACTTTTGACCTAACCAAGGAATATATGTGGAGCATCATGCCGGTCACGCCCAGGCCGGTTAACAATTGGATGATCCATAACGGCAGTCCCACCGCCAGCCACCCGACCTTTCCCCAGTATGTCCAGAGGATCTGGCTGGAAACAGCTTTGATATATTTCTCTGTCAGCGCGTTCTTTCGCAGGCTGAAGAGCCGCCATTGAATTTCATGGAAAGCAGATTGAACCGCTTCGGGAAATACTAGATAAAAAATTCCCGCACCGAGAAAAATAAATAACGCCGAATAGAGAAGCCATCGTTTTTGCGGAAATCCAAAAAGCCACTTCCATGCAAGAATCAACAATAGCGCCGCGCTGATGGGGAGCACGGTGAGTTTGGTAAAGAGGGGCAGCAGCACAGAGAGCGGAATCAAAAGCAATCCCAGCCAGGGGGATGGTTCCTTCACGAATCGTATCGCCAGATAAAAAAGTAACGCGCCCGCCAGCGTGCCAAGCGCGTCGTTATTGACCGAGGACATGATGTGCAGGTATTGCGGCGTGAGCGCGGCGAGGGCGAGTGCCGCAAGTGCCAGTGTTGGAGGAGCGATCTGCTTAAATGTTTTCCAGTTCAACCATAGGGCAATGCCACTGATAGCCAAATTAATCCAGCGCAGGACATAGACCCCCCAATAAAACGTGTAATTTTCATTGGTCCAATCAAACCTGCGCTCCGGCTTGCGGATGTTGAATACATATTCCTCGGGACGCCGGAACCTTGTCAGTTCAGGATCGATCGTGTCCAAGACGCGCACGACCCAGGAACTGAAGTAATAAAAGGTGCGCGGCTGATGGCTTTCGTAATTGAAGTCCTGGGAGGGATATTCCTTATAGGTTGCAAAATGCCATCCCAGATGATAATGAGCAGGCTCATCAGGCGCTTCCCAAACAGGCATGAGCAGGCTGTATCCAACCCCCAGTAAAACGTATAAGCCAAAGATCAAAATCAGCCAGCGACGTTCATTTACCATAGCTGATTCACTGTCTTGATAACCTCAGCTTCTGAAGTCCCAATGTGCAGACGATGAAGATTTGACTTGCGCAGTAATAGCTCGATCCTGCCAAGGTTTTCCTTCCAAAGCTCGATGTGATCGTAATGCAAGCTATTGACCATGATCTCCGGCCAGAGCTCTTCTTCGGATAATGGTTGGATCCTGCTTTCCAGTCGATCCCAGCGCTCCAGCAAACAAAACTCAACTCGATTGACTCGGATCATATCCCGCCGCGCTAGGGAGGGATCTACTTGAGTCAAATCGACCCGGTGCTTGGTCTCGTTGCGAACGGGTTCTACCTGCGCTACTGTCGCGAGCGCCGGAAAGAGAAGAAGCATGTCCGTGCGGAGCTTGATCCTTCCAACTGGAAATCCTCCCAGCCAGAGATCTCCAGAGTGCTCTCCAACATAGATCATACTATCTGAAAGTAATTGATATCCATTCAACAACAAACGCAATGCCGTTGTGGATTTTCCTGTACCATGTGGCGCCTGTAAAAGAAGGATATGTCCATCTCTGACGAGTGCGCTTGCATGTAACATGCTGTAGCCATGTCGTGTAATGAAATTGGTCAGGATGGTATTGATCAATACGAGGCAAACCTGTTCCGGGTTTGCTGCGAGGCTCGACGATAATACTGCAAATGCTTCGCCACGTTTCATATCGACAAAGCAATGACCCCACTCACGCAAGTCAATCGAGAGCCAGTCCTCAGCGCCTGCGTAGTGGACGAGGTCAATCAGGCGTTCAGGGGGAGAGGAAGGTAGAGGGTCAGCGTCGTGAACCGTTAAATGAACGCGCCAGACTGAGCCGTCCTGCGAATCGGATATGGAATACATCTGTTCAGCGAGAGCCGCAGACTCCAATACTCCTTCATGGTTTCCATCGAAGATCACAGGATGACCGAAAATATGAATCGTCTTTTCATATTTCGGCGCGTTCGTACGGCGAGACCAGAAGTCTTCCATACGATGTTGATGCTTGTGATACAGTTCATTGAAATCTGGCATCGTTCCGTGTTATTGCGCGACGGTATTTGCCCGTCGTGGCAATCTCCCAATGTTCAAGATATAAAGCATGAGACCGGCAAGGCTTAAGAGCCAGCCCGTCACCCCAAACGCAAGGATTGCACTTTGCATGGAAGG
>JAICRQ010000473.1 GCA_025966435.1 Anaerolineales bacterium
CGATCAGCGTTCCCCCTTCAGAGACAGCCTGCTGGACAACACCGGAACCGCGCGCAGAGAACTCCTGCACCAGTGTATTGTAAAGATCTGCCTTGCTCTTGAAATGCCAGTAGATCGCGCCGCGCGTGACCTTCGCCGCTTTGGCCACATCATCAAGCGTGGCAGCGGCATACCCCTTTGTGCTAAACACAGATAGAGCCGTCTTCAAAAGGGTTGCGCGGGTAACAGCCGCTTCCTCTTTTGTCCTTCGCATACTATACATACTAATGCGTATGTATGTTTTTGTCAAGAGGACATGGCAGATTCTTTTTTGGGAAAGCCGCCATTCTTGGCGGCTTGAGCGATTAAGAATAGGAACGGGTTAGTTCAACAACCAGCGTATCCATTGCCAGATCAAGAGTCATCTGACTGGTCTTCACTCCCACGTCGATCGCTAACAGCCTGCGATAAATAAACTCCAGTGACGCCATCGAAAAACGTGCCGCTTGTTGTGCAGCTTTCTCAGCAACAAACGGATGTACGCCCAATGCACGCGCGACATCATTTTGATTGCCACGCGCATCCAGAATCTCACGTGCCTGGAGTAGCAGACGGAACTGCCTTACAACCATTCCCCACAGGGAGAACTCGTCCTCTGTCTCCAGCAAACGGTGCAAGAGGTACTGCGCAGATTTCCCATTGCCGTTTGCCAGTGCATCGACAAAATCAAACACCGACTGCTGGGAGGTGACGATGCAGACGGCTTCGACGTCTTGGACTGTCACCGGTCGCGCCCAGTTGACGTATGCCAGCAGCTTGGCGATCTCCATCCCCGCCTGACGCGTATCCACGCCGACCATGTCTTTGAGAATCTCCGCGGCGCGCGGCTCGATCTTGCCGCCTTGATTTTTCGTCTCGTTGACGATCCATCCCGTCATGTCTTTCAGGCGCGGGAGCATAAATGCTTTGGTCTGAATGAGCTTGCTGTTTTTCTCTGCCCACTTCATTAGCCAGTGTTTTTCTGCGTCTCGCGGCTCCACAGCTTCGAACATCACCAGACGCGTGGTATCCGGCGTTTTCTCGAGAAACTCAAGAAACTTTTTACGGGCACTCGGATTGTTGTATTTGGCAGAGGGATTTTGCAGAAGTACGAGCCGTCGCTTGGCAAGGAAAGGCATTGCATTGACCGCGTTGTTCAGATCATCTTCACTCATCGAACGCGCCTCGAGGCGGGCGGTGTTCATGTCCGCGCTGGTGGGGTCGGGAAAGTCTGACTCAAATTCCTTGAGCCTGCGCGAGATCGCAAACTCGTCATTGCCGAAGAGGAAGTAGAGATTGGGCATATTTTAAACACGAAGGACACCAAGTTCACTAAGGCTTTTCCTTTGTGTCACTTCGTGTCCTTTGTGGTAAATCATTTCGTGATGATTCGGTGAACGCCTTTACGCACCAGAGTCACATCGACGATCTGCATATTGCCCAGGTCTGCTTCAGTGGTGACGTTGCGCTGCACCCACGTCCCCAATGGCTTACTCAGGACAAAACCAAAGACTCCAAGCACCAGGGCGATCGGCACCAGCAAGAGGCGTGCCCGTGTGGAACGCGTACCCTGGAAGGGCAGCCAGGCAAGGGTCCCGGGCAGGAACGCTGTGGCAACCATATTCGTCCCACATCCCGGATGGATAGCGAGTCCACTCTCTCCGGAACGGAGACGCGCATAGGCTTCATTCAGCGCGGCGCGGATATCTCCCGTGGGAAGCTCACCGAAAATGAAGAAGCCAGTCGGGTTGGAATGACCCGCCATGTTAATTTTGTGCGTCCGCGCCAGCATGTGGAGCGTGGCATGTTCGAGCGCATGATTGCGCCGCGTTTCAAGGATATAGGGAAGATCAAGGATCATATTTTTATTATAGCGTTAAAGCTATACTCCTTTTCAAAGCAGAATATTTTCATAGAAGAAACATCCACTAGTTTTTCGTCGTAATTCGATGAACACCTTTTCGCGTATGCCGGATTTCTGTGACCTGCAGGTTTCCCAAGTCCGCTTCCGTGGTGACGTTACGTTGCAGCCAGGGTCCCAGCGGTTTGCTGAGGAGAAACCCGACCGCACCCAAAAGCAAAGCCAGAGGCAATAGCAGGAGTTGTCCACGACGGGTACGAGCTCCTTGAAGGGGCGCGAACACAAAAGTCGCTGGCAGAACCATGGATGTCGCAAGGTTTGTTCCGCAGCCCGGATGGATGGCAAGCTCGTGTTCGCCGGCGCGCAGGCGGGTCATCGCTTCTTGAATGGCATTCCGCAAGTCATCGGTGGCGATGTCGCCAAAGATAAAGAAACCTGTCGGATTTGAGTGACCAGCCAGCGTTTTGTCATCGTAATTGCGTGCAAGGATCTTAAGCGTAGCATGTTCCAAGGCATGGTTACGCCTTGTAGCAAGGTAGGCAGGGAGTTCGAGAATATTCATGATTGCATTATAGTGTGAAAGCTCCTCCATTCCCCCACATAAATAAAAGTCCTATAAAAAATTAATGATTAGCGTTCTCCAGCTTGTGATAGGTCTCGAGCAAGCTAATCAAAATCTGATCGGTAAACGTATGCATTTTGTGCAGCATCTCCTCCCAGGCACTCCCGGAAAGAATATTCGCTTCACGGAATACTTTCATCACAGATTCGATCAAGACATTACGAAAAAACAATAAAGCCCGCGTGGCGTCCACTTCGCTGAGACCATAGCGGCGGGCACGCGACGCATATTCGTAGCCAATCGCGTGCGCTTCAAAGTCGTCTCCGTCCTCTGTAGCAAGATAGGTCATGAGTCCTCGCGAAAGGGAATGAGCGCTTTCGCGATATTGTCTGCGTGCATTTTCGTCCAGCTTCTGATACCAGCTCTCCGACTCCAGGTTTGCTTCTCCGATCTGCACACGGACGTTCTTCATCGCGGTCGGGAGGATATTTTCAGGCTCGATACGTATCTCGCGCGCTGTCTTTGCCCAGAGCAGCACTTCATTGCGGCGATAGCGGCGGTGACCACCCGAGGTGCGATGTGTGGGCAGAACGCCTTTATCAGACCATAACCGGACGGTGCTCGGATGCACGCCCAGTAATTTTGCTGCATCGCTGAGAGAAAGCCAGTCGTCCATGGTTACTCCGCTGCGATCGCCGCTTTCTCCGCAAAGGATGGTTCTTCCACACCCTTTTTGAAGGCGCTGATGTCGATGCGATAGAGCATGATCGTGGCGGCAACCAGCATGAGAGCTTCAATACTAAACACAACAAGATACCCGCTGAGCGCGTTGCTCGTAACTTGTGTTACCACATCGCGTATCACGCCGCCGAGAATCGA
>JAICRQ010000328.1 GCA_025966435.1 Anaerolineales bacterium
ATCAACGAACACGCGAAACGAATCCAAAAACCGCGCTGTTTTCATCTGTATGCAATTGCCCCGAGAGATATGCCCGCGGCAGAAGCCAACCACATCCTGAACGACTTTATCGGCGATCCCGCCCTGCCACTGGCAATCTTCCATGACCATTTTATCGGGCAACCCGGCGGGATTGTCATCTTTTATGTTGAGACCACAGAAGAACGAGACACATTGCTTGCGCAAACGTACCTGGATGGCTGGCATGTGGAGCTCCAGCCGCTGATCTTCTCGCGCAGCCCGTCCGCGTTTGACGAGCAGATCGCGTTTACCCTGCGGGCGTACCGCGGCGTGAACTGGGAGACTCTTCAAAAGGAGCAGCGCCCTTCGTTTGGAAACCCAGGCCGTGAAGCGGAGACGGCGGAAGAAGAAACTGGTGAAACGTAGGTAAGATTGAGAGGGCAAGAGCCGTCTGGGCTAGGACAGGGAGTAAATTTCTTATATTTGTATAACGCGCGGCTGACTTTACAAATCGCCTCCTCCCTGCTATACTTTCAACCGTTAATGTTGACTTTTTCTGCTCTTTTGGTGGGCAGTTTGCTTGAGAAACAATCGTACGCCTACGTCTGATCCCTCGCGAGCAAGTCAGCGAGGGTCTTTTTATAGCCGCAGGAGCGGCACTCTGAATGACCTTAACCGCCACTGGCGGATAAATACATTTTTTAAATAAGTGAGGATAAATATACTTATATGAGTAAGCAAGGAAAATTGAAAATTATTCCCCTGGGGGGGCTAGGGGAAGTGGGCAAGAACATGACTGCCTACGAATTCCAGAACCAGATCCTGGTTGTGGATACCGGTATCATGTTCCCCAAAAATGATATGCTCGGGATCGATTACATCGTCCCCGACTTTGAATATTTGCGTCAAAAGGCGGACAAAGTAGTGGGAATCGTGATCACCCACGGACATGAAGACCACATCGGCGCTATTCATCACGTGTTGTCCGAAATTTCGGTTCCCGTTTATGCCACCCCGCTGACCCGCGGCCTGATCGAGGTCAAGCTGGCGCGCAACAATGTGGCGAAGGCGATGCTGAATACGGTCGAGGCGGGGGGCTCGGTGAACATCGGTCCCTTTAAGGTGGAGTTCTTCCACGTCTGCCATTCGATCCCGGATGCTGTCGCGCTTGGTATCACCACGCCTGCCGGCCTGGTCGTGCACATGAGCGACTTCAAATTCGATCACACGCCCGTGGATGGCTGGCCGACAGACTATGCCAAGCTGGCAGAATTCTCGAAGCGCGGCGTGGATCTGCTGCTCTCCGATTCGACGAACTCGGAACGCCCCGGCTGGACGCCCTCCGAAATGGTAATCGAACCAGCCTTCGACAAGGTCTTTACGGAAGCGCCGGGTCGCGTCATCGTGGCAACGTTTGCCTCCCTGATCTCGCGCATCCAGCAGGTGGCGAATGCCGCCGCAAAGCATGGTCGCAAAATGGCGCTGGCAGGCTCGAGCATGGTCGATAACGTGAAGATCGCGCGCAAGCTGGGCTATCTGGATATCCCAGACGATGTGATCATCCCGCTGGACCAGGCGCTACAGATGCAAAACCACAAGGTCGTGCTGATGTGTACCGGCTCGCAGGGCGAGCCCTCCTCCATTGTGGGACGCCTGTCGGCGGGCACAAACCGCCAGTTTGACTTGAAACCGAATGACACAGTGGTGTTGTCATCTCATCCGATTCCCGGCAACGAGGAAAGCATCAGCAAGACGATCAATCGTCTGCTGCGTCGCGGCGCGAATGTGATCTATGACGCGATCGCGCCCGTGCACGTCTCCGGTCATGCCTCGCAGGAAGAGCAAAAATTGCTTCTGAATATGGTGAAGCCAAAACACTTCATGCCGATCCACGGCGAGCTGCGTCAGTTGAAACGGCATGGTATGCTGGCAGTCGAAGTGGGCATCCCGGAAGAAAATGTGATTGTGGTCGAGAACGGACAGGTTGTTGAGCTCACGGGCGGAAAGATCAAGCTCGGAGACCGCATTCCGGGTGGATATGTCTTTGTCGATGGTCAGTCCATCGGCGAGGTGGATTATGACATCATGCGCGAGCGCGGCAAACTTGCCCGCAACGGCATCTTCCTGATCGATATCAGCGTGGACAAGCTCAACGGGCGTCTCTTGCACGACCCGGAGATTATCACGCGCGGCTTTGTCTCCCCGGAGGATGCCGAAGAGATGATTCCCGAGGTCCGCAAACGGATCATGGAAACCGTCAATGGCGGTGGGATGGATAATGAAAAAGACATCGTGAATGCGGTGCGTTCTTATCTCTATGAAGAAACCAAACGTAAGCCTATGGTGCTTGTCACCTTGAGCAAAGGATAGATCACTATCAAACGAACAGCCCGACCATTTTGGTCGGGCTGTTTTACTGTAGGGCGGGTTGGCTGCATAGCGCCCTCGCGGAGCACCCTGGTGAGGGTGATGAGGGCAACCCGCCTTACTTTTATTGCGCTTGCACAAGCAAATTCAAAAACTCTGCCTCGATGCGATTGTTGCCAGCCGCGACCTGATACCCAACAAATAACCAGGCCTGCGCAGAGTTCAGCGGAACCGCGCTGAATTCCGTTTCACTTACACTTAACGTTTGGATTCTCACTTCGCCATTATTCAGTTCAAAGATAACACTATAACGAGGAGGAGCCTGTGTGGGGTCCTCCGCGAAGTTCTCCAGCCGATGGATCTCCACTTGCTCCGGCATTTTCTTTTGAACAAGCGCTCGATTTCTCACATTGTCGCCAGCCGGGAGGGCAGCTACCAGTCCCTGCGATGTAATGTTAGGCTCTGCAAAAATTCCCATCCAGATATCCCCTCCCTGTACTCTGCCCAGGAGAGTATCGATGCGGACTGTCCCATTCCCCGAGAGATTAATGGGCGCAAACATGCCAAAGATTTGCGTGTTCTCAAAGCTGCGGTTAACCTGAAACTTAAGGCTGCCATTTTCGGTAAAGAAAAGATTGACTTGTTCAGGGAAAAGAATTGGCTGGGCGAGACAGCCATTACCTAGCGAAGGTAGAGCAAGTTCGGGATACGTCCTCCAGAGAACGCTGATGCAGCCATTGACCCAGTCGGCACCGATCGCCGGAGGCACGGGGGTAAAAGTGGGTTCCGGCGTGAACGTATCCGGCACAGGCGTGGATGTGGGATCTCCGGCAGGTACGGTATCGGTGGGAACGGGTGTATTCACGATCGTGGCGGTTGGTGAGATTGTCCAGGTGGGTTGTACAGGAATAGTGGGCTGCGGCGTTTCCGTTCGAGGTATGAAATTACTTGCGAATAACGAAATCACGGTGACACACACAGTTCCCATGACGCCGATAAGTGCCGCGATGATGGTTGGATCAAGTCTTCTGTTATTTGTTGACATATCATTCCCGAGTGGTGGATTTTTTTAATTCTACCGCTTGTCTCATAAATTAACAAACGATTTCGCTGGATAATAGCAAATCTCCTGCAGGCAAACACGGTCTGGTGCTGAAGAAAAGCTCATTTCGCCTTTATTTGGCGATCATAGTAGCGATTTGCCGGTCAATTTTGCCCATAGGATACTCTTGCAGATTGTTTAACGACACCCATCTAAGATTTGTTTCCCCCGGCATGGAGGTTAATTCACACGGAAACACATGAACGCTGACGCTGAAATGACTGTATCCATGCTCAACGATTCCCAGGGATTCCTTTTTTCGGGTTCCTGAACCTCGTTTCACTCTTAGCCCAAGCTTATACCCCGCTTTCAGTGCTTTGGGCAACTCTACTGCCGGGTCACCGTCCACACGCCCATTCGGAAACTCCCACATTCCTCCAAGCAATCCCTGCGACGGACGCTGGGCAAGTAACACCTTATTCCGCTGTATGATCACCGCCGCTGCATGGACGTAATGCGGCACATCCTTTTTTGGGATTTTCACCGGGCGCTGATTTTGCGTGCCGTTCTGACGTGCTTTGCAGAGCTTCATAACCGGGCATATTAAGCAGCGCGGATTCTTTGGGATGCAAATGGTCGCGCCAAGATCCATAAGTGCCTGGTTGTAATCACCGACATGTCCCTTTGGAAGGTTCTTATCCGCTAACTCCCAAAGGATTTTTTCACCTGCGGGCGTATCAACAGGTGTCTCTATATCAAAGATACGCGCGTAGACGCGCTTGATGTTTCCATCCAACGCAGAGACATCCATGCCAAACGCGATGGAGGCGATGGCGCCCAGAGTATAGCGTCCAATGCCCGGCAGCTGACGAAGCTCATCGAGGTCAAGTGGAATCTCACTCTTATATCGATCCACGACAATCTTTGCAGCCTTGTGCAAATTACGGGCACGGCTGTAATACCCCAGCCCTTCCCAGGCATTGAGCACTTCCTGTTCCGAAGCATTTGCCAGCGCCTGAACCGTGGGGAACAACCGCATCCATTTCTCAAAATAGGGAATGACTGCTTCCACACGCGTCTGCTGCAGCATGATCTCCGAGACCCAGATCGCA
>JAICRQ010000041.1 GCA_025966435.1 Anaerolineales bacterium
CGAGATCGCCACATCCGACATCGAGACGCTCGCCCGCGAGCTCAACCTCAAAGACACCACACCCACCACCCTCAACGCGTTGTATTCCTCCTTTAGAGGGGAGTGGTTTGAAGCCTTCCGCTCGATGAACCGCGAAGAGGTGGAAGTGGAGGATGAAAAGGGACGCATCAAGAAGGTGCCGCATTCTGACAGCGTCGCCGCCTGGGCGAACGCCAACGGCGTCAACGTGACCGCCGCCGAAGCCCTGCACGACAAGCTCCGCCGCCTGTTCAGCAAACCCTACATCGTGGACCGTCCCGCCAAGGACAGCGTGCGCGAGATCATCGAGTCGCTCGAAGCCGGGCAGCACGTGGTGCTCTCGTTCGGCGAGTTCGAAAGCGACCTGGATTACCTGTTAGTGTCGAACCTCCTGACTCGTAAAATCCGCTCTGCCTGGGAGCACAAGACCAACGAGTTCCGCTCGCATGGCAAACAGGAGCCGCGCCAGCTCATCATCGTGGTGGAGGAAGCCCACAAGCTGCTCAACCGCGAGATGGCTGCCCAGACGACCTTCGCCACCATCGCCCGTGAGCTGCGCAAATACTACGTCACCCTCCTGATCGTCGACCAGCGCCCATCGCAGATCTACGACGAAGTACTCTCACAGCTCGGGACGCGTATCTCCGGCTGGCTCGGTGACGAGGACGATATCCATGCCGTCCTCTCAGGTCTTTCCGGACGAGATGCCTTGCGTGGCATGTTGGCAAGGCTCCAACCAAAAGAGGAAGTGCTTCTGCTCGGCTGGGGCGTCCCGATGCCGCTGCCGGTGAAATCCCGCCGCTACGACGATGCCTTCTGGAAGAGCCTGCTCAAAGGCGACAGCAAACGGAGCAAGGAAGAGAACATCAAAGAGCTGGGATTCTAAAAGTAGGGCGGGTTGGCTGCGTAGCGGCCTGATGAGGGCAACCCGCCAAAGATGATTCAACAGGGGCGGACAGCTGTCCGCCCCTGTTTGATTCACGAACCTGTACTATAATTTATCCATGCAGAGCAAGAAATTCACCCTTCCACGCAAGGAAATCGAAGAATTCTGCAAACGCTGGAGCATTACCGAGTTCTCCGTGTTTGGCTCTGTTCTGCGCGAGGATTTCAGCGCCGACAGTGACATTGACGTTCTCGTGACGATTGACACAAAAGCACAGATTGGACTATTTGAACTCATTGACATGAAGCTTGAACTTGAAAAGATGTTCAAACGTCCAGTGGACCTTGTGGAGAAGGAAGGGTTACGCAATCCTTATCGTAGGCAGGAAATCTTACTCACCGCGCAGGTCGTCTATGCCGCTGGATGAGCAGGCAAAATCCTATCTATGGGATATTCGGGAAGCAGCGCGTGAAATTGAAGAATTTTTACGCGGGGTTAAGTTCCATGAATTTGAAAAAAAATAAAGTGCTTCGCTACGCCATCGAACGGCAATTGCTTGTGATTGGTGAAGCTGCAGTCCATATCTCCCCTCAATTCCGCAAAAATCATTCTGAGATTAATTGGGCACGATTGATAGAACTACGTAACGTGCTTGCGCATGAATATGGCGAAACGTTGACAAACCGCGTTTGGCTCGCTGCGACAGATGGTTTGCCTGAATTCCTCCAACCTTTGGAGGATCTACTATCTGAACAGGAATGAAGGAATAAGGATTTTAATTTTGTAGGGGCGGACGGCTGTCCGCCCCTTTTTGAACCGGCAATACACAAAGGAAACGGGAGATGCTTTACTTACTGATTCGTTTTCTACATATTGCCAGCGCCATCTGGTTCCTGGGCGGAATCCTGGCTCGCCAGATCGTGCGCACCCACGCCAAACGGACAGACGATGTGCGGCGTTTTGCCGCGATGAGCGAGGCGGCAGGGCGTATCGAAAGCACAATGGTCATCCCCGGCAACCTGGCGGTCATCGTGTTTGGGGTCATTGTGAGTCTGCTGATCGGCGCGCCAATTTTTGGGTTTCTGCAGGGCGCCGAGCGCAACTGGCTGCTGGTGAGCAATATCATCCTGCTGCTGGGATTCCTGAATGTGCCTCTGATATTCCTGCCCCGCGGCAAGCTGTTCCGTGCTGCCCTGGAGGACGCCCTCGCAAAAGGGCAGATGACTCCCGAGCTGCGCGCTCACCTCGATGACCCGGTTGTGCGAATTGCCCACACCTATGAACTGGTCTCGATGGTGGCGATCGTCTACTTAATGGTATTCAAGCCGTTCTAGGCATCTTGGAATTGGAATTTTGCAGGGGCGGACACCGGTCCGCCTCTCTTCATTAATATGTCATTGCGAGCGCTTTCTGCGAAGCAATCTCCTCCTTAAATGGATGGAGCTCATCAAAGAGTCGACTCCGTTAAACGAGAGACACTGGCACCGCACGTGATTTGCGTAAGCAAATCATGCAGGTGTTGCCTCGGTCGTGGCGCTAAAGCGCCATTCTGCAGAATGCCATCTTTGCAGGCTCCAACCTGTCTGGTGTGGATATGCGGAACAGCGATTTGCGCGGTGCAGATCTAAGCTTCACGACTCTTTGGTACGTGTCTCTGAACAATGCCGATCTCCACAATGCGAATCTGCTGGGCGCCAGGCTTAGAGTTGGCACCAACCTGAGCGGCATCGCCTGGGGAAACACCACCTGTTCCGACAGCAGCAACAGCGACGACAATGATGGCGATAACTTCACCTGCGAGAGCAACTTTATTGTCAATCAGCCGCCGACGGTTTCCTTGACCTCACCCGCCAACAATGCAACGGTAAGCAGAGGCGCCAATGTGACGATCAGCGCCACCGCCGCGGATCCGGATGGACCCGTGGACCGAGTGGAATTTTTCGCAAACGGTGTACGGATAGGTAGCGACTCCTCCGTGCCCTACAGTATTGTCTGGCGATCGACGATCCGTGGCACCTTTACGATAACCGCCAGGGCTTATGATTTTGATGGTGGCGTGACGACCAGCGCTCCTGTTACTGTACGCGTAAAATAATCGACTGCTTGAAAGAGTGCGCTACACCTGTAGCAGATCGACAAAAGTAGGGCGGGTTGGTTGCGAAGCGCCCTGTGGGCAACCCGCCTGGAGTGAGTTCACGAGGTGTGGACATACACGTAGTGCAGTCCGTACCTCGGGGTTAATGTCATGTCCTGAAATCAGATTTTGGGTGAGAGGAAGGACAATACAGAACTAGGCAGACTCTTTCAGAACGCGCTCCCACAGATCGCTGACGTGGAGCTCGGCTGCCCATTGACGCAGATATTCCAGGTCAAGTTCGCCCGCCCGGGTTTTCAACACACCGAGGATATCGCGCCATTGTCGGTCTGAGACTTCGCCGCCCATGCGGTACCATTCGAGTTTCGAGAGAATTGTATCTTCAGGGCTGGCGAATTTCGCGCTCATTTCCGTTTCGAAAGAGAATGTTTGTCTTTGCGCCCGGTCAAGTTGTGCTTGCAGGAAAGGTCGTGGTCGCGGGATGAAAACATCCACTTTGAACATGGTCTCACGATGAATGATGTTGAAGCTGGAGTTACGCTGAATGGATTCGGCGATCATTTCTTCATCAATATAAAACTCGCCCTGTAACGCCGAGACAAACGCCTGCAGATGTTCAGGGCGCATCTCCACGACGATATCTGAGTCCTGTGTGGTGCGCACCATGCCATACAACGTGCTGGCAAGCGAACCTGCGATCAGATAAGGGGCGCCGAGTTTCTCGAAAACGTCCGTGACCTTGAGAGTGACTTCGATAGGCTCATTCTGCACGATAGATCTCCCCATAGACCTCGCGCGCCAGTTCTTCCCCAAGCAATAGATCCGCCAACCTGCGGCGGAGCTCGGTTTCGGGCGCATTTGGATATCTGGAACGCAGCCCTGCGAGCGCCAGGATGCGGACAGTGGCGTTGAGCTGTGCAAGCATGTGCATCTTGCGCGTGGGGCTCGCCTGCCGCCATAATTCGATCTGCATCTGCTCAATTTTGGGATGTGTATCAGAATACAGGGCGCTCATGAGGCTAGTATATCAGCACTATCCAGACCCAACAGGTCTCACCACGTCCCCCGCGCGATGATATCACTCTAGACAATGTTGCCCAGGCGCTGCGCCAAGCCTTGCAGCACGAAGTTAAAACCCATGCCTAGAAATTGGCAAGCCGCGTGGAGCTGCATGGGGCGCGCATTGCTGCCGAACGACTGGCGAGAGAATTCGGTTAGTCGGTCGAGTGGGAATAGATGGAGGGGCAAGGGACGGACGTAATGTCCGTCCCTTTTCAAACCACTAAGTATATTAAGTTCTTAACACGAATTACAAAGGTTGTCTGGGTAAACACGGTTTTATAATAGAAAATAGATTGTCCTCAAAGCAACGTTTAAGGTTGGTGGAGATTTCATCATGAAACAACATGAAGCTGTCATCATTGCACTGGAGAAATTGGGTGGTCAAGCAACACTTGGCGACCTCTATCGTGAAACAATGAAAATCGAAGGCCCCCAATGGACAGGTAAAACTCCATTTGCAAATATTCGCCGAATCGTCCAACAGCGACCAGAGATCTTCAAAGTTCGACCTGGCTTATGGGCATTGAAGTCTTATCAGAAGAAGCTTGGGCTAGTTGAAAACGCGGATAAAGATAAAAGCCAAGTTGCACAAAATCATTCTTATTATCAGGGCATTCTTTTAACAATTGGAAATTTACGTGGATATAAGACATTTTCCCCAAACCAGGATAAGAACAGGCTCTTTGTAAATCAGCCGCTGAAAGATGTTCGGACCCTTCAAGAAATCCCGGCATTTAGTTATGAGGAGTTTACCAGAATGTGCAGCACCGTTGACGTGGTTTGGTTCAATGATCGATTAATGCCCAAAAGCTTATTTGAAGTTGAGCACTCCACCGACTTTCAAAACTCGCTCATCAAGTTCAGTGATTTGCAAGATTTCTACACAAGAATGATCATTGTGACGGACGACAACCGAAAACGGGAGTTCTTGCAAAAGATACAAAGTTCAGTTTTTACCGGGATTGCAAAACGAGTGGATTTCCTAGGATACGAGTCTTTGGTAAAGCAGTATGAAATGGATGTATTGAAATCTAACCAGATATTCTTACTTTAGCTTGCAAGGAAAGTAACTTATCCAATTTCAGGATGTGTCCAAAAATGGACACATCCTGTTTCTCTTAACTTATATAATGCCTTCCTGTAAGAAGGTTGCTACACCCTACACAAGGACAGGCAAAATGCATTTAGATCAATTTGAGCAAGAGAAAAATACCGTTTGGAACTTTCCAGTGCGCGGGGATTGGGCTACCCATAAGCCAGATTATCGGGGGAATTTTGCACCACAAGTTCCGAGAAATGTAATCTTGAATTATTCGGAGGAAGGTGATCTGGTCTTAGACCCAATGGTTGGGGGTGGTACTACCTTGATTGAAGCGCGGTTGCTGAACAGAAATGCAATTGGATATGATGTCAATCCAAATGCCGTAAATATTACATCTGAGCGAATTCAGTTTGAGGCGAAAGGCAATAGCAAGCAAATTGTTAAGCTAGGTAATGCTCAAAACTTACCTGATAAACATAGCTCGGTTGATCTGGTCGTTACCCATCCACCGTATGCAAATATCGTCAAGTATTCGGATGGCAAGAACCCTGATGATTTATCGAGCATTTCCAGTCTGCCGAAGTTTTTGGATGCCCTGGAAATCGCGGTCAGGGAAATGTATCGAGTTTTGAAACCTGGGCGCTATTGTGCCATTTTGATTGGCGATACTCGAAAAGGACAGCATTATATTCCACTATCTCATTTTGTCTTACAGCGCTGTTTGCGAACAGGCTTTGTACTCAAAGAAGAAATTATTAAGACCCAGCATAATACAACCCATGCTCCACGCTGGTCAGCGAGTGCAAAGCAGTTCAAGTTTTACCTCATTATGCACGAGCATCTTTATATTTTTCGAAAGCCTGTGGAAGGCGAGGACCTATCAAGAATTCAGTATAGCACCTGGAAAGGCGTTCAAAAAGTGCAAGCGGCAGAGGTGGATGAAGAATGGAAGGGTTTGCTGGATTGGGAAAATAAAAAGCAAAAGAAAAAGTTAAAATAATCTATAAATAATTCAAAAGACACTAATCCCTGAGCGATCAAGCTTCTCTCAGGGATTTTGCATCTTTGTATTCTGGTGCAACGCAGTACGCAAAGATTTCCCAGCTACGGTCACCCAGCCTCAGCCGTGTTAATGTAAAATCAATGTAAGATCAATGCAGGATTGATGTAGAATTACCTCGCCCTACCTAACTCCAGAAAGGAAGGAGTACAGATATGGCAGTGATAAAAGTTTATTACACCGGGAAGGGAATACACTGACGGTCTGGTTTGGCAACCCTGCCAGCGAATATATTGCTGAAGAAACTGGGCAAGAGATTGTATTAATGAAAGACCAGGATGGCAAGGTCATTGGATTTGAGAAATTGAATTTCACTGCCTCCCAATCCACGGATTAGCTACGGGTTGCTTTTGAGACAGTCTCTACTTGAGCACTTCAAGCGCAGAATATAAAACTCCGAGCGCCGTCCCCGGCGCTTGATTATTTTCATACTCGCCGCCGTCTCGAAGAGCCGAAGGTGGACGGCGGGAGCTTTAACAGAAACACTCTACAATCCTGTTAGGCGGGGGCATATTGCACTTCTGTAAGTGATTTCCAGAGGCAAAAGAACAGAAAGACCGTCATGCGTCATATCTATACTATTGATAGAGGTCTTCCATGGAAATCATCCCAGTCAACATCCCACTTCTGAAGTCCATGCTCTCGCTGGCGACCGTCATCGAAGCCAAGGATCCCTACACCGGCGGGCACACCTGGCGCGTCAGCCGCTATGCCCGCCTGCTGGCGGAAGATATCGGACTGACGCCCGATGAAGTCTTCGTCGTCCACTTCAGCAGCCTGATGCACGACATCGGCAAGGTCAGCATCCCGGACCCCATTCTCAATAAGGAAGGCAAACTGACGAGCGTCGAATACGATATAGTCAAGAAACACCCCGAAACGGGTTGGTCGCTCGTGCGCGAGCATCCGCTCGGCGTGCTGGCGCTCGACATCGTCCGCTCTCACCATGAACGATATGACGGGCTGGGCTACCCGCGAGGGCTGGCGGGGAATCAGATCAGTCTCTTTGCCCGTATCGCCTCGATCGCGGATGCCTTCGACGCCATGACCAGCGCGCGTCCCTACCGTTTAGGTATGCCTGCCGAAACCGCCTACCAGCTCATAGCGCAGGACAGCGGGAAACAGTTCGACCCGATCCTCGTGGATACCTTTTTGGACCTGGGAAGACGCGGCGAGCTCGACCACATCCTAGGTCACAGCTCTGAGGAGCGACTTTTGCATACCTGTGCCGCCTGCGGTCCGATCATTGTCGTGCCTGCGAACTGGAAGAGCGGCGAGCAGGTCATTTGCCCCAAGTGCCTCGGCAACTACGATGTTCACCCGGATCGCGGTGACTTCGAGGTTGTATGGGACAAGTCAATCAATCACACCTGGGTTCCGCAGCCGGATACTGCCACCGTCAACGAAGTTACATACTATGCGCCGCGTGATCTGCGATTGCCATCGAACTTCCTGCAATACAACGTGAGCCTGGCCTAGCCATTCTCAAAACGAAACTCCCACCATGGATGGCGGGAGTTTCGTTTCATAGTTGCCCTAAGGTGGGATTTCCATATAATAGAGCTAAACCAACCAATCCAATGTAGAACAACTTAACCGGAGGTTTCCATGTCCAGCACACTGCCGATGTCGCCTGAGTCCATTGACAGCCAGCGTGACGCCTTCATAGAACGCTTCCTGGGGTTCGCCTCGGGGACGTTCAGCATGTTCTCCATTTATATTGGCGATCGTTTGGGTCTCTACCGCGCCCTGGCGGAAGGCGGCCCTGCCACGTCTGCCGAGTTGGCATCGCGCACGGGGACGCACAAACGCTACATCCAGGAATGGCTCGAGCAGCAGACGGTGGCGGGCATCCTGGAAGTGGAGGATGAGAATCAGGATACAGGCTCGCGCCGCTATTCTCTCCCACCCGGTCATGCCGAGCCGTTGGTCGACCGCGAGAGCCTGAACTATATCGCCCCGATTGCGCAGCTACTGGCTGGTGCCGTCCGTCCCCTGCCCGCCCTGCTGGAGGCGTATCGCAACGGCGGAGGCGTTCCCTTCGATGAATATGGGACGGATCTGCGCGAAGGGCAGGCGGCGATTAACTATCCCGCCTTCTGGCAGCAGTTGCCAAATGAATGGCTGCCCGTCATGCCAGACGTCCACGCTCGCCTGCAACAGACAGACCCACCGGCACGCATCGCAGACATCGGCTGTGGATATGGCTGGTCGAGCCTGGGCATGGCGCGGGGCTACCCGAACGCTCAAGTGGACGGCTTCGACCTTGACGCGCCTTCTATCGAACGCGCCCAGGAGAACGCCAGACAAAGAGGGTTAACAGACCGCGTCCACTTCCAGGTGCGGGATGCGGGCGACCCGTCGCTGGCAGGACAATACGATCTGGTCACAGCCTTCGAATGCGTCCACGATATGACGGACCCGGTCAGTGCTCTTAAGACCATGCGAAGACTGGCGAAGGAAGACGGCACCGTCCTCATTGTCGATGAGCGCGTCGGCGATAGCTTCACCGCCAAAGGCAACGACGTGGAATGGATGATGTACGGCTGGAGCATCCTGCACTGCCTGCCCGTGGGAATGACAGAGGAACATTCTGCGGGTACGGGCACCGTGATGCGCACAGATACGCTGCGGAAATATGCGGCTGAGGCGGGTTTCAGCAACGTGGAGATATTGCCGATCGAAAATTTCTTCTTCCGGTTCTACCAGCTAACGCCATGAGAACAACCTGACACAAGATCGTCCGCGAATAACAACCGTACCAGAGCAGCGTTTAGAAACATGAGCACAGCTTTGCCTCAGACTGTGCTCAGGAGCATTGCAATGATTCGAAAACTAAAATCGGGCAAATATCGACTGTACTCAGAGAAGAAAGACCCCAAAACGGGAAAGCGTAAAAATCTGGGCACGTTCGACACGCGCGAAGCCGCCAAGAAACATGAGAAGGAAGTCCAGTTCTTCAAGAGGAAGAAGTAATATGGCGGCTCAGTAAACGCCCACGTTCGAATAACACTTTGACTCCCCCGCGCATCACCTCCCGGGTCCCTGCATCCAACGGGATGGCAGCCCAGTCCGGTCTGGTGATGCCGTATTCCACTTCCATCCCATTCTGATACCAGACCCGCAGGGAAGTGAGCTTCCCATAATCTTCGATCTGGTGTTTTTCGGCAAGCCCAAACCGCTCGATCCATAAAATATTCTCAAGGTAGTTTGAGGGCTGCTCCGTCAGGATCACGAGATCGATGTCGGAGTCATCCCCCGCCGTGCCGCGGGCATAGGAACCCACCAGGGCAATACCCTGCACATCAGGCTGAGCCGATGCCCAGGCGAGAAATACATCCAGAAAGTCATGGATATGTTCGATGGTTTTCACGTACAGCTCCGTTTTCTCTTGTACTCACAAATCAAGTATCATCTCCCCATAACGCCGTACAGGTATAGAAATCAGGATTTTAAAACATCAAATATAAATAGTCTTCAAAAGATCAAATCATTAAGGAATAAGCGGCAAAAAAACAAAGGACATACATACAAAATGGACTCGACCCTCTTCATCATTCTGATCGGCCTCATCGGCGGCATCGCCGTGGGACTGCAAGCTCCCATGGCAAGCATGATCACGCAGCGGCTTGGAATCTTCGAAAGTGTATTTATCGTTCATGTAGGAGGAGCGCTGGTCGCGCTGCTTCCCTTATTATTGTATAGCGGCGGAAACGTAGCGCGCTGGAAGGAACTGCCCTGGTACACACTCCTGGCCGGAGGCTTTGGGTTGATCGTCATCGGCGCCCTCAGTTATATGATTCCCCGTGTGGGGGTCGGCGCGGCGGTTATCACGATCGTTGCAGGGCAGATGCTGGTGAGCACGGTCCTCGATCACTTCGGCTGGCTGGGAGGCATGGGACGTCCCATGGACCCAACCCGGGCAATCGGGCTGGCGGTCGTCCTGGTGGGCGTATGGCTGACGGTGAAGTGAAGCCGAATAGATAAACCGACCCCGGGAACTATATTTATTCCATGTATGGAATTATTAATTCTGTCGGTTAGTAGCTGCCGAATAGAACTCTTTCAAAAATCTTGAGGGTGCCTTGTCCAGCAACTGTGGTTCGCTGAAACCCGCTTGCGGCGCGAGCTCACGAAACGTCTCGAAGGAGAGAGGATACGGCACCCAGGGGTTTCCCGAGTCCACGTTGTATTCCACAAGGAGCAGAGCGCCATTCAGCTTCAGGAACGAGCGCACGTGGCGCAGGATTTTCTCCTTATCCTTGAAGTAGTGCAGGGAATTTGCCATCACGATTCCGTCCAGAGGAGGCAGGGACAATGTTCTGCTGAAGTCCGCGCGAACGGTATGAATGTTCTGGGAGGTCGTAAATCGTTCACGGTGTGCCTTTTCCAGTTCCCGGAGCGCCCGCTGGTCTTTATCCACCGCATAGATGCTGGCGTGCGGACCGATCAGCTCGCGCAACGCCAGGGTGAAAGCGCCCGACCCGGCGCCGAAGTCTGCCCAGGTGCCTCCGGCTGATAATTCCGCCGGTCGTAACAGGCTCACGTGATCTGCATGATCCATTGCAGGATGTTATCATAAAAGCCATGCAGCCACTTGTGTATCTACATCTTCAATTACGGCTCGAAGGCAAGGAAATCGCTCATGGATCGTTTCTCCGGGAGGTGGAAGCTGTCCCCGGCGAGGAGATGCCATTGATGCTCATTGCTCAGCTCGCCAGCGGGTCACTGGTTGTCTATTACGACGAAGCGTTAGGGCGCGATCTCTATGAGACTCTGGCTGCCTCTTTCGTCCGTATTGAATTTCCAAACATCGATCCTTTGCAAGATGTTTTGAAGAAACATAACCTGCAGTACGGCGTGGGACATTACAAGACATATATGTTTCCTTCCATACCGGTCCATGATGAGGATGTGCTTTGTCTTTCGAAGCATGATAAGAAGATAAAGGAATTTGGGTTTGATGGTTTTGCGGAACAGGTATACGCCGTGGAACAGGATGACAAAATTGTTTCCGCCTGTGTTTCGGCGCCCGAAAATGGGACGTGTGGGGAGGCATGGGTGTATACAGCACCCGAATATCGCCAGCAGGGTTTCGCGCAGAGAGCGGTGAGCGCCTGGGCGCAAAGCCTGTTGCGTGCAGGCAAAGTCCCCTTTTACAGTCACAAAATCGAGAATACAGCTTCTGCAAACCTGGCTGGCAGGCTGAAGCTGAAACCCGTATTTGAAGAGATTGCCATCTCTCGAGCTTGATGGCGGTTGTGCTGGTTGCTTTGGAATTTGCTTCGTGTTTTCCAATAGGCGTATAATCCATCGTTGTAATTGATTCCGTAATATGGTGATTTCTAACCATCCCTGGAAAGGAATATCGTTATGATGAACAATCGTCAGCTGGCTGAAGCGTTTACGCTGATCGCTGACCTGTTGGAGATCAAAGGCGAGATCGTCTACAAGACTCTCGCATATCGCAAAGCAGCCGACAGCCTGTTGAATCTGGGGCGTGAAGCGTCGGAATACTGGAAAGAGGGAAAGCTGGAAGAGATTCCCGGCGTGGGGAAAGCCATCGCGGAAAAGATCGATGAATTTCTAAGCACAGGGAAGCTGGAATTCCTGGAAAAACTCAAGAAAGAGATTCCCACCGGCTTGGTGGAGTGGCTTCCGATTCCGGGACTTGGACCCAAGCGCGCCGCCATGATATGGAAGGCGCTGAACATCACGACGTTTGCGGAACTGGAAGCGGCGGCAAAAGCAGGGAAGCTGCGCGATCTCCCGGGGATGGGCGCCAAGAGCGAAGCGGCAATTCTCGAAGGAATCGCATCGCTCTCGCGCAGGACTGTCCGAATTCCGCTGGGGCGCGCCTACCCCATTGCCCAGGCACTCATTGAAGAGTTTAAAAAGGTCAAGGGAGTCGTGGATGCGCAGCCCGGCGGAAGCCTGAGAAGGATGCGCGACACAGTAGGCGACCTGGATATTCTGGTTGCCTCCAAAGATCCGCAGGCAGTGATGGATATGTTCGTCAAGCTGCCACGCATTCACCGGGTGTTAGGGAAGGGTCCGACGAAATCGAGTATCGAGTTCAATGATGGTTTGCGGGTACAGTTGTGGGTCCACCCACCGCAGGAATTCGGTACCGCGTTGATATATGCAACAGGCTCCAAGGAACATAACATCCGCCTGCGTGAAATGGCTCTTGCGAAAGACTTATCGCTATCCGATCATTCCTTTAAAAACATCATCGACGGCAGTGAGATTTTTTGCGCCACCGAGGAGGAAGTGTATGACGTGCTCGGGCTTCCGTGGATTCCACCCGAGATGCGCGAAGATCGGGGTGAGATTCAAGCCGCAAAGGCAAATAAGCTGCCGAAGCTGATCCAGAAAAAGGACGTGAAAGCAGACCTGCAAATGCACTCCACCTGGAGCGATGGGAAACTGTCCATGCTCGAGATGGCGCGCGCTTCAGCCAAGCGCGGTATGAAGGTGATCGCCATCACCGATCATTCGGTGAGCCTCGGTGTGACAGGCGGGCTGAGCATGGAGAAGCACACGGAGCAAGCCAGGGAGATCAAGAAGATTCAGAAGCAGCTTGGCGATAGCATCCTCGTACTGCACGCCAGCGAGGTGGAGATCCGCGCCGACGGTACGCTCGATTACCCCGATGAATTTCTGGCAAGCCTGGACCTGGTGGTCGCCTCCCTGCACACCAGCCTTCGCCAG
>JAICRQ010000262.1 GCA_025966435.1 Anaerolineales bacterium
AATTCCCCGCGTGATGCGATCTCACGTATGGAAACGATGGTGTTGATGGCTGGCATGGACCTGCCATTGAAAGTGGTGCGCCAGCAGATTTCCTCGGCGGTGGATCTCATTATCCAGCAAACGCGTCTCAAAGATGGCTCTCGCAAGGTGACCGCCATTACGGAAGTGGTCGGGATGGAAGGGGATATTGTAGTCCTGACCGATATCTTCAAGTTCGAGCAGACGGGTCTGGGACAGGAGGGGAAGATCCTGGGCGAACTTCGGGCAACAGGCATTCGCCCGATCTTTACCCCGCGCCTGGAAGCAGCCGGTTTCAAACTTGGCGGCGAAGTGTTCATGCCGCCTGGTGGAATCAACCTGCATCAAAGGCGATAGTATTCCATCCCCTCTGCTATAATCGGAGAAACGCCGCTTGTTATCGTGGGCGTATCAGAGGATGTATGGATACAAAGTCGCTGATCACAATTCGCACAAAGAAACTGGGAGTGTTAATCCGTGATGCGCGTCTGGCGGCGCGTAGAACGGTGCATCAATGTGCCGAAGCCATTGGCGTTCGCAAGAGTGTTTTTCGCGAGTATGAAGAGGGATTGCGATCTCCCTCCTTGCCGGAGCTGGAAATCCTGGTCTATTACCTCGACCTGCCGATGGATCATTTCTGGAGCAGTCAGAGTCGTTCTGAGAGCGTATCGCGCAGCGAGAAGCTTGATCTGACCAAATTACTTGCCATTCGCCAGCGGAAGATCGGCGCTTTATTGCGCCAGGAACGCATGAAGTCTAGTATCTCCATTCGTAATCTTGCAAACGAAACAGGAATTGCAACTTCGCGTATCAAAGCCTATGAACTAGGGGAGCGTGCTATTCCTCTGCCCGAGTTGGAAGTGCTGGTGAGAACACTGGGTGGGCGGATTGAATCGTTTTTCGACCGTCACGGTCCAGTCGGACAATGGATGATCAGTGAGGAAGCCGTCCAGCAATTCCTGGAAATGCCCGTGGAAATGCGTCAATTCGTCTCTATGCCTGTTAATCGTCCCTACTTGCAATTGGCGATGAAACTAAGCAATATGTCCCGGGACAAGCTGCGTTCTGTGGCGGAAGATTTGCTCGATATCACCCTGTAGGATTCCGCATGGACGCTGTAAAGCCAACGACCCTTGCCGAGCAAGGCAAAAAGGAATACGAGCAGGAGAATTATCTCGCCGCGGCCAATTTGTTTTCTAACGCGGCGCAGGCATACACGCTGATGAAAGACGAACTGAACGCAGCGGAAATGAAGAACAACCAGAGTGTTGCGCTGCTCCAAGCGGGGAAGGCAAAGGAAGCGCTGCAAGCTACAGAGGGAACAGAAGAGATCTTTCAGAGAGCGGGTGATATCAAGCGCCAGGGGATTGCTGTCAGCAACCGCGCCGCGGCTCTGGAGGGAATGAAAAAATGGCAGGAAGCGCTCGCTGAATATGATCGGGCGGCTTCGCTGTTCGAACAGGTTGGTGAAGGAGATATGCATTCCATTGTGCGCAAAGCGGCAGCAAACCTCAACCTCAAACGCGGACGGCTGACCGACTCGCAAATGGATGTGTTTGATTCGCTGCGGCTGGTGGAAAAACCAACGCTCCTTCAGCGTATTATGAAATTCCTGGTGCGCATGGGGTTTCGATAATCGCATTTCCTCAATTGGGAGAGTGCGTCGGCACTCGTAGTAACAGCGTGTAAGGTAAATCGTGATCAACACCCTTGTTCGCCCTGCCGATCCAAAAGACCATCAACAGATATCGAACCTGATCTTTTTCGAGTCGCGCCTTCACCGCCACCTTGATTGGCGCTCGCCCCTAGAGTGGCTCGGGGCTCCGTTTTACTGGGCACTCGAGGAAGATGGGCAAATCACGGCTGCACTGGCTTGTCCCACAGAACGAGAGCGGATAGCCTGGGTGCGGCTGTTTGTGTACACGGGGCGTTGGTCGGCGGAGAGCGCCTGGAACATCATCTGGGCGGCTGCCCGGCAGGAAATTGCAGAGGCAGGCGGTGCTACGGTCGCGGCGATTGCGGTACAGCCGTGGTTCCAGGATGTGCTGGCGACAAGCGGCTTCGAGAATCGCCAGCAGATTGTCATGCTCGAATGGCGCTATCAACCGCCATTTGCCTTCACCAGTCCGCGCGAACCAGGCGAGCTTCACATCCGCCGCATGACCGAAGCGGACCTCCCCGAGGTCCAAAGAACGGATGCTGCCTCTTTCGATCCATTATGGCAAAACGCGCCGGAGACGATCCGCAAGGCGTTTGACCAGGCACTGTACGCCACGGTCATCGAGAATGAGCAGGGAATTCTCGGGTATCAATTGAGTACCGGCGGCGGACAGCGCGCCCATCTGGCGCGGCTGGCTGTCCACCCCGCAGTGCAGGGAAAAGGTGCGGGGCGCGCTTTGTTGAGCGATCTGTTTCGCTATATTACTTACGCCGGGATTTCAAGACTTTCTGTAAATACACAAAGTGATAATCAGGCATCCCTCAGCCTGTACCAGAGAACGGGATTTGTGCGTACCGGCGAAGCATATCCTGTGTATACGTTCGACGTGTCTCCTTACGCATAACAAACCCAAACCTTCGTAAGGTTCACTTTAAGTGAGGTAAGATGAACGCCAGGGAAGATGCAGTCATCATTAATTCGCTTGTCCGTCAGGCGCTGACATCTGCTCAAGAAGTGATGGGCGATAACGGCCTGAACGCTGTCCTGCGGACCAGCGGGCTGGAACGCTTTATCGATAACTTTCCTCCGAACAACCTGGAGCCTTCCATTCAGACATCGCAGTATGCAAAACTGAATCAAGCCATCGAGGAGTTTTACGGGCGCGCCGGTAAAGGAATGCTGCGCCGCATCGGCAAAGCATCCTTTCAATACGGAGTACGGGAGCAGGCGGCGTTGCTCGGCGTGGCAGGGGTTGCGCTAAAGCTGTTGCCGGAACGGCAGCGTATCAAATTCATCCTGAACGGAATGAGCGATGCATTGAAGAAGAGCAATCCGCAGGTCAACACCTGGCTGGATGACAGCGGGGTCCGGCTTGCATATGTCGATGCCACGTGCGCTATCTGCCACAGTCGCCATGCGGAAACACCCATCTGCTATCTGTATGTAGGCTCCGTCGGCGAAGCCGTAAAATGGGCAACCGGGAAGGAACATGACATCCTTGAAACACACTGTCTTGCAAAAGGCGATCCTTATTGCAGGTTCGAGGTAGGAGAAGCCCGCGAGTGACTGAACCAAAATTTTCCAGCCGCATCCTCCGCCGCTTTGTGGAAGCCGTCGCGGTGGAACTGGGCGCCGATCAGTTCCATGCCATGCTTGCCCTTTCGGAGCTGCCTTCCGAGTGGGCAAAACCGCAAACGTTCCAGAAAATGGGTCCAACAAAGTCCGCGGCGACCTATGCCGCGCTGCAAGCAGCCATGCGTGCTCATTTCGGGCGCGGTGCTCGCGGCGTTCTCATGCGCGTGGGACGGCGATTGTGGCATTTCCTTCTGGGAGATGCTGCCCTGGGAGGCAAAGCCCAGGCTGTCTTGGTTAAGCGGCTGCCCCTCTCACGTCGCTACAAGTCTACCCTGGAATTGCTGGCGCGCCTGATTGGAGCGCAGGCGGATGACATCACAGTTCACACTCTGGACCTGGATCTGATGGTCGTTGACCATGCTTCTCCCGCCGCCCAAGGACAAAGCTCCTCGCGCCCGATCTGTTTCGTGACTCAGGGATTGATTCGCGAAAGTCTCTTTTGGGCTACGGGTCAGACCTTTGATGTCGAGGAAAGCTCCTGCAAGGCGATCGGGCATGAAACCTGTGAATTCAAGGTCATTACAGGCAGAACTGCATGAAACGGGTTGACGACAAGTGGAAAGCCGAGGATGGGACAACATTCTTTATCCACGGGTGGGAGCCTGAGAATTGCAGCCCCAGCGGGCTTGTCGTACTTGTGCACGGACTCGGCGAACACACCTCGCGTTATGCTCATGCAGGCAAAGTGCTCTCAAAATCCGGGTATGCTCTGGTCGGGTTTGACCTGCGCGGTCATGGCAAATCGGGGGGTGCACGAGGGCATATCTCCTCCCTCGATGTAATCATGCAGGATATCGGACAGTTCTTTCGCCTGATGGAAGAACGTTACCCGGGCATTCCGCAGTTTTTGTATGGACATAGCCTGGGCGGGTTATTAGCTCTTGCCTATGGAATTCTACATGGCGCGCACCTCAGAGGAGTCGTTGCAACTGGACCCGGTTTGCGATCTTCCCTGCAGGAACAAAAGGCAAAGGTTGTGGTAGTCCGGCTGCTTGGAGTGCTCCTGCCGACCATGACTTTACCAAGCGGCCTGGATGTTGACATGATTTCACGCGATGCTGCAATCGTCGAAGCCTATAGGAAGGATGCGCTTGTCCATGACCGGGTGAGCCTCGGGTTGGGTAATGCTGCGTTAAGTGCTATCGATCTCTGCTTTGCCCGCGCCGGGGAATTTCCGGTGCCGCTTTTGCTTATGCACGGGAAAGAGGACAAGATCGCATATTCCAGCGGGAGTGAAGATTTTGCAGAGCTTCTTCGAGCAGCGGGCAGGGACGTAACTTTGAAATTATGGGATGGCCTCTATCACGAAGTACACAACGAACCCGGGAACGAAGACGTCTTCCGGTTCATGGTCGAATGGCTGGATCAACATGTATGATCTTTACGAAGCACTGCGGAGCCAGAAAGACAGCATTTCTTAAGAACCCCTAACCTTATCCTAGACAAAAGTTTTTGCGCATGGGAGAATTCAGGGTCAAAATCATCTACATCAAGGAGTTGAGTTTTCATGAGGTCCGAGAAGAAGAGTAAACGCCAGGAACGACGCCAGAAAATACTACAACAGGAACGACGCAATCGTTTGTTGACGATCGGTCTGATCTCACTGGGTGCCGCATTTCTTGTTTTTGCTGTGGTCTGGCCCTTTCTCCGGCCGGTTGCCGAAGTTGTGTCTGCAGACCCGGGAACGTTGTTTCAACCAGAGGACAATACGCTGGGTGACCCGAACGCGCCGATTACGATTGAGGAATATGCTGATTTTCAATGTCCGTTCTGCGAACGATTCCACGAGGAAACCGAGCCGCTGCTCAAACAGTATTATATTGATACCGGCAAGGTCCACTTCGTCTATCGTTCGATGGGAAATTTCGTCAGTGACAACATTGCGCGCGCGAAAGGGACACCTGCAACAACAGAGTCCAGGGACGCCGCCCTGGCAGCCTATTGCGCTGGAGACCAGGACAAGTTCTGGGATATGCATGCCCATCTATTTGCAAATGTCCTTGGGGAAGATGTGGGTTCGTTCACCGACAGACGCTTAAAATCCATCGCAGAAACAGCGGGTTTGGATATGGAAGTATTCAATAGTTGCTATGACAGCGGCAAGTATCTCGACCGTATCCAGCAGGACGCGGAAGACGGGCAGGCTGCCAACGTCACCGGCACGCCGGGTTTCATTA
>JAICRQ010000597.1 GCA_025966435.1 Anaerolineales bacterium
CTGCCGGGCAGGCTGCCGCGCAGAGCGAACAACCGATGCAGCGCTCGAGCCCATTCTCGTAACGCCGCAGGATATGACGGCCGCGATAACGCTGGCGGACCTGCCGTTTCTCCTCAGGATATTGATACGTGACAGGCTTTTCAAACATTTGCTTAAGCGTGGTACCCAATCCACGCACAAGTTCAACAAACGGTTCAAGCGCGCTCATAAGCTCTTCTCCTCAGTTCCCGGTAAATCATCGCAACAGTAAAGGTACCTACCAAAACAGATACCACTGGAATACTCCAGATCCATAGCGGATTATTTAATTCCTCTGCCAGCAGCACGCCCGCTGCCGTAATGAAGGCAATCGCCAGCGAGAGAGGCAGCAAGATCTTCCAGCCAAATGACATTAAGCGGTCATAGCGCAGGCGCGGCCAGGTGGCTCGTATCCAGATCATCCAGAACAACAGCACCACCACTTTGATAAACAAGTAGATCGGTCCCAGCCACCAGAGGCGGTCTACACTGAGAATGGTATCCCGCAGAAACCAGAATTCACGATAGCCGCCAAAGAAGAGTGTTGCCGCCATTAGGGAAATCACGATCATTTTCTGATATTCCGCCATGAAGAACAGGGCGAACTTCATGCCCGAATACTCGCTGTGATACCCCGCTGTTAACTCCTGCTCGGCTTCAGGCATATCGAACGGCGCCCGGTTGATCTCCGCCAGCGTAACAATCAGAAAGACCACGGCTCCCACAGGTTGGATCACCGCGAACCACATATTGGCTTGCCGATCCACAATCTCATACAGACTCATCGAGTCCGCCAGGATGATCGTGGTCACGAACATCAGACCCAGCGAAAGCTCGTATGAGATCATTTGCGCTGAGGAACGCAGCCCGCCAAGCATGGCATACTTATTGTTCGAAGACCAGCCCGCCAGCACAATCCCATAGACGGCGATCGAAGCAATGGACATCAAGTACAGGACGCCAACATTGATGTCCGCAAGGGCAAGCGAAACCTCGCGGCCGAACAAAGGGACATTCCTGGGACCGAAGGGACTGATCGCAGCGAGAATGATGGACGGTACCATCGTGATAACGGGCGCCCAGAAGAAAAGAAACTTGTCCGCCTTGGCAGGCACGAACTCTTCCTTGAAGATCAGTTTGATGGCATCTGCAATCGGCTGAAGCAGCCCAAAGGGACCTGCGCGGTTTGGACCGACCCGTGTTTGAATGCGCGCCAGCGCGCGGCGTTCATACCACGTCAGGTAGGCGAACCCACCCAGCAGCATGAATATAATGACCAGGGATTTGATAAACCACTCGAGCCAGAGCGTCCAGTCCGATAACATTATTCCACCTTTGCGAGCATACTGATCTGCGCGGGAATCGGTTCACGAATGGCAAAGCCCATCTCGCGCGGCACCAACACCACACCCGCCGCAATGGTGTCATCGATTTTCACACGGGCTTCGCCGCTGACACCATTGAAACTGACGTGGACCAATTCCCCGGCTTCCACGCCCAGGTTTCGGGCGGCATCCGGGTGCAGGGAGATCATCGGACCCCCGATCCAGTCGCGCAAGAGGTCTGCGGACATCATCACAGTAGTGCCGCGGTCATACAGTTTGTTGACAGGCACTGCCAGCAATTCGTTCCCTTTAGGGCGGGGAGCCGTCTCTCGCTCCACCCGCGCAATTTCCATGGTTTCGCCGCGCGCAGCTGCTGTTGTAAGATGCGCGCCTAACCCCATCGTGTTTTCGTAGGTGGTGCCGCCATAATACATATCGCCGCGCCCCACAATAGGCCACTGCTGTTTGACTTCTGAAACTTTGGCGTACGTGAGACCTTCAAACGATTTGACAGAACCGGTAAGGCGCTCGAAAATCGCGGAGACCGACATGCCTTCCATCTCGATGCCCATATGGCTCGCCAGTTGAGCTGTGATGGAATAATCCGCCCGCGCCTCTCCTGTTGGCGGCACAGCGGCATAGAAGCGCTGTACGCGGCGCTCACCGGATGTGAGCGTCCCTTCTCGTTCGGTAAACGTTCGTGCCGGGAGAACCACATCGGCAATCTCCGTGGTTGCGGTTCGCATCACATCCTGCACAACAACGAACTGCGCCTCTTGGAGAGCTTTAGCCAGCGCCGGGTCGTCTCCAACGGGGTCCGCGCCTACAATGTAAA